>JAZQSB010000085.1:0-22403 GCA_045629885.1 Eubacteriales bacterium
GCAGTAATTGACCTTATCGACTCAGAAACCGAGCTTGCCGCAAAAAACGCAGCTGAGCAGATGAACGGACAGTTAGGGCGCGAAATATCCTCGCTTGCCGCCTCTCTTACCTCAATTGCAGCGGAGTTTTACGCCTTTGTGGACTACCCCGATGATGAAATCGAGCAGACCGAGCGCGACGAGCTTGCCGCGCGGCTTTATGCCTGCGCAGATTCGGCAAAAGCTCTTGCCGGAACGTATTCCTCCGGCAGAATTTTTCGAGAGGGAATCCGCGTTGCCCTTATCGGTCGCCCCAATGTCGGAAAATCCTCGCTTTTAAATGCACTTCTCGGCACTGAACGAAGCATTGTAACCGATATTGAGGGAACAACACGCGATACGGTTGAGGAATCTCTCCGCGCAGGAAACGTTGCTCTTCATCTTATCGACACTGCGGGACTTCGCAATGCCGATACTGAGCCGGAAAGACTCGGAATCAAACGAAGCGAAGCAGCGGCACACGATGCAGATATTGTGGTTGCGGTATTTGACGGAAGCACACCAATGGATGAATATGATATGCAGACACTATCGCTTGCAAAAAGCACAAGAAGCATCTGCGTTGTGAATAAAACCGACCTTGGCACTGTTATTGACCGGAGTATCTTCGGTGACCTTCCGATTGTTGAAATATCAGCAAAGCTAAATGTTGGAACGAAGGTCGTTGTTGACAAGATATGCGAGATTTTCAACGTTTCCGATATTCCATGCGACGGAAGGACTCTCACCAATCCCCGTCACGCATCAACCCTTATTCGCGCAGAAGAGCGAATACGCGCCTCTTCCGACGCCTTTTCCAGCGGGATGTATGCAGACCTTGCGGTCAGCGACATTGAGGATGCAATAAACATTCTCGGTGAGATAACTGGTGTCTCCGCACAGGATACGATAATCAATGAAATTTTCAGCCGCTTCTGCGTGGGGAAATAGAAAATGATAAAGATTGGACAGCTTTTGCTGTCCAATCTTTATCATTTCACACTTTTTAATATGCCCGCAAGTTCTTTTCCAAGAAGCTTTACGGATGCAATCGCTTCGGAAAGAGAATTTGCGCTTGTTCCGACTTCAACAAGCATTGACCCTTTAGTTGCGTGCATATTAAAGCGTTCTTTGCGTAAGTTTATAGGGCGCATTATCCCGGGGTATTTGATTGCCATTGTGTTCTGAACCTTAACTGCAAGCTTTAAATTCTCTGCCCAGTCCGGATGCGGAAGCCCGCTCTCCCCTGTGGACATAACAAGCATCAGCTGGGCAACTCTCTGCCCGTTCACCTCGGTCACCGTTCTGTATTTTGTTCCGTCGTTTGCGGTCATTGCATCGCGGTGAACGTCTATCACTACCTTGATTGACGGGTTTTTCTTCAAATGCGCACCGATGCTTTCAAGAGCTCGCGTATAGGAGCCGTTATACGACGGACTGTCGTATATATTTCTGTCGTGTATAACAGATATACCCTCCGCCTTCAAAACCGCTTCAAGCTCGTCTCCGACGCGTATGACATTGTATTTCTTATCCGAGGTGCGTTCCACATCCGTGAGGGTATATGTATCCCTGCCCTGCGGGAGATAGCTTTCGCTACCATGGGTGTGCACTATAAGCACATGAGGTCCGTTTCCGGTAAGCTTAAACGGTAGCTTTGCCGAAAGCAACCATTTAAGGTCAATTCCTTTGGTGCTGTCATTCTTTACCCATATATTCCCGTGATGCACATATCCCTTATCCGAATTGGGACTTATCGTTATATTCTCTATAGGATATGTTTTCTCCTTTTTCTCTCCTCCCGGAGTATATTCCCAGACTGTAAGACTTTCTTTTTTTACTTCTTCCTGCATTTCCTCTTCTTCCGTTTCAGTTCCGCCTTCCGGAGCCTCACCGGCATACGGCAATTGAGACGCAAATGCGTGCAAAAGCTTCTTGCCGCCGTCGCTCGTTACAAGCTGGGTTTCGCCTGACATTGCATACCTTACAAAATCCTCATCAGATATCAGATTAACAATCTTCTCTTTTATATATTTTTCCGCCTTGCTTTCTGACAGAAGGCGTATTCCTGCGGCACTGAGCAGAAATACCGCAGCAAGTAGCAAAAAACCGCTTTTTTTTCTTTTCTTTCTCATTTCCTTGTTTCTCCTTTTCACTTAATTATATTAAAAAGCGCCCTGAAAAATAACAAAAGCGCCGTAAAAGTCAATGACTTTTACGGCACTTTACTGCTTTTTATCTTCGTGGCCGTCTGTTTGCGGCTTTTCTGTCGGAATACTGCTTTATCCCGGAAATTTTGCTGTCGCTATCCTGCATAAACTGCTTAAGCTTATCCTCAAACGACATTTCTGCCTGTTCTCGCACGGGATTGCTCTTCGGCTGGAAGCTTTGTGCCGGTCTTTCAGGCTTAGGCTCTGCCTTTCTTATCGACAAGCTGATGCGCTTGTTTTCGTCAATGCCGATTATTTTAACCTTTACTTCCTGCCCGACTTTGAGATGCTCGCTTATGTCGCTAACATAAGTGTGCGAAATTTCGGAAATATGTACCATCCCGCTCTTTCCCTCTTCGAGCGAGACAAACGCTCCGTATTTCGCAATCGACGTTACCTTTCCGTTACAAATAGTACCTACTTCGAGTCCCATACTCCGTACTGCGTCCTCCTTTGTATTTTTAGAAAACTTTTTTATCAGCTTCCCGAAACATCTACAAAAACGCGCTCATTCGGCGCGGCGTAGCCCTGGCTCTGCGCTTCTTTTGTGACATAGTCATCATCTATCTCGGCACTGAGAATCTGCTCAAGCTGTGCCTTTTTCATAGATTCCGTAGCTATTAGCTCATCAAGAGCACTTGTATCATTTTCAAGCCGGGTTATCTTTATCTGGTTGGATATAAGAATACCGGCAGCATATATCACAAACACAAAAAGGAGAAGCTTAGGAAACAAGCCCACTCTTTTTTTTCTTTTTTTGGCTGCCATCACAAACCGCCTTTCTTTTTTTCATCCTTCTCTTTTTTATTCCTTCGCGCACGCGCGCTTCTGTCTTGCGTTCGGTTCTCTTTACGCCCCTCCAGATACATCCAAGAAGCAGGTATACCGGTCTTGTAATAAGATGAAGAATTTTTTTCACCACTGCAATCATAGAGACAAGTATCTTGTATACAATTTCGCTCAGTGCCGCCATATAGACGAAACCGCCGCAGAATGCGCCCGCAAGCACATACCAGCGCATTTTACCTCCCGAAACCGTCATAACGAACCCGAGAAGTGATATAACTGCAATTAGCCAGAACAATACATCAAATATCGCTGTTATAATGCGATTTCTTGGCATATATGTGCGAATGGTACGTATAACATCAAACAAAGCACCGAGATAAATCCCCAAAAGTGCAGAAAACAGAAACTCTATCGTTTGTGCCGAAACTGAATTGATCACGGCAACTTACCTGAACAGGCGTGACCAGAAACCACCGCCGTCCTCTGCTTCGCTGTATTCAACACCGTCAATAGTTCCCTCAAGCGCAAGCTCACCCGTTTCAAGGCTTAAGCGTTCTATATGCAACCCTGTACCCTTTACGGTAAGCAGACCGCGGTTTGTGTAGAGAACAACGGAATTTTCGTCAAAGTTTTCAACATCCGAGACGCCTGAAACGCTCATCCGCGACCTGTTTTCAATAATGATGTTCTGCGGAACATCGCGTGAAATATTTTTATCGTCAAACTGCATATGCGCACCTCCATACTTTTCAGTAAAGTATATTAGCCGCCGCACAGTTTTATTCTCAAAATCAAAAATCAGCGCACTTCCTCATACATGGTGTGCGCTTCGTCCTTGTTCATATGCTCAGAAACGGCAAGCACGCGGATTTTAAGTGTGCGTGTACCAAAAGAAATCTCAATAACATCGGAAACCTTAACGTCATAAGACGCTTTTACCGGTTTTCCGTTTACCGAGACTCTGCCGTTATCGCATGCTTCATTTGCAACTGTTCTTCTTTTTATAAGCCGTGAAACCTTGAGATATTTATCAATTCTCATACCGTAATTTTTACAACCTTCATTTCGCCTTTAATAAAGTTTGCGGTTGCCAAACCGGGGCAGGAGCTTTCCTGCCCCGATAAAGTCGCCGAAGTGTTTCTTACTTCGAAACAGCGTCCTTAAGAGCCTTGCCAGCCTTAAATACCGGGCTCTTGGAAGCCGGAATGGTAATGGTTTCTTTTGTGCGCGGGTTGCGGCCCTGACGAGCTGCACGAGTCTTGACCTCAAATGCACCGAAACCTACGAGCTGTACCTTATCGCCAGCTACGAGTGCTGCTGTGATGGAATCAACTGTAGCGTTGATAACCTTCTCTGCGTCCTTCTTAGAAAGACCTGCCTTCTCAGCAACTGCATTTACCAATTCTGTCTTGTTCATCTGTTTTGCCTCCTATCTTAATTTATATCTAAAAGGCGTGAACTGTCATCCCCACCGTTTAGTCGTACATAAAATCAAAGCTTGTCCTCATTTTCTGCAAGAAGAGCGGCAAGCTCGCCGTTTTCTGCCTCAAGCGCTTTAAATGCGGAAAGAAACCTCTCGTTGCGGTGATCCAGTGCTTCCTCTGGATTTACACCGAGAATCCGCGATATCCGGACAACATCCATAAGTACGTTTCCGATATCCATTTTCTCCCCGTGCGCAAGCTCCTGTGAGATTTTCTCCGAAAGCTCGGAAATACTCTTTTGCGGAAGTCCTGCTTTTTTCGCCTTGCTCTGAAGCTTCTCCGCACGCATAAGCGACGGAAGGCTGCGTGCCACGGAATCCATCGCCGAGAAATGCGTTTTCTGTTTTTTCTCGCGACGCTTTATATCGTCCCAGTTCTTCAGAACCTCTGCTGCAGTATCGGCCTGTATGTCTCCAAACACATGAGGATGGCGCTCAATAAACTTCTTGCATACGCCGTCGGCAACATCCGAAATATCAAACCTGCCTGCCTCACGCTCAAGCTCTGCATGAAAAACGACTTGCGCGAGAACATCGCCGAGTTCCTCCAGGAGCAGAACGGGATCGTCATTGTCGATAGCCTCGCATGCCTCATAAGTTTCCTCGACGAAATTCATACGGATGCTTTTGTGGTCCTGTTCGCGGTCCCACGGACACCCCTCATCTGAGCGGAGAATCTTTGTGATTTCCACCAGATCCTCAAAGCCGTATTTTTCTTTCCTTAAAAAATTTATCATATTTATCGCTCTCCTGCAAGTATTTTTTTGAAATACCTAAATTTTTCAATCATTATTTAAAAATTTAGATATCTTTTTCTCTCCGAAAATGAGTTTTTTCTCTTCTTTACCAACCGCTCCGACACAGAAAGCACATAATATATATACCCCAATTCCCACAAAAACAGACAGAATTGTAGCAATTCTGCAATCAATGTGGGAACATAAGCAGATATAAAACCTACTTGCGCTTATAAACACAGCGGCTCCGCAAAGTGCCGGTTTTATGAAAATCTTAGATATGCAAATCTCGACAAACGGATATTTTTTTAACGCAACGATATTCAAAACCGCGATTGCCGCATAGCAAAAAACAGTGCTTACCGCAGCTCCATATATATTTATACCCGCACGTCCCACAAGAAGTAAGTTTGAAATCACCTTTACTGCAGCCCCGGCAAACATCGACACAACCGGCACATTCGGATGCCCCAGTGCCTGATGAATTGCGTTTGTTACGGTGACCAGTGCAAGAAGCGGAATTGCATATGTAAGCTGCACAAGCAGACGTGCTGATACGGCAATGCATTCGGCATCTATTCCTGTACCGTACAGAAGATCAACCGTCCCGTAGGACAGTGCCGCAAGACCGCATGCTGCAGGAAGGGCCACCATCATCGCGATGCTCAGTGCAGAGTTTGCCGTCTTATCCGCAAGAATATAGTTTTTCCCGGCATACGCCGCAGCTATCGCAGGAATGAGAGACACAGCGAGGGTTGTTATAAGTGCAGACGGCAGATTGAACAGCGTGGCGGCATAGTTGTATGCGCCGTACAGCCATTTGGCGCGCTCAGCGTCAAAGCCATTTTTTGCAAGCAGATTCATAACAAGCGCACTGTCTATAACATTAGTGAGACTTATCACTGCAGCGCCCGCAGTGATTGGAACCGCAAGAGACGCAAGCTCACGCAAGATACTGCGCTTACTCCTCGGTCTCCCGCTACTCAGAGTAAGCTTCCCTTTATCACGCCTTAAAATAAAATACGCTGCCGACAAAAAAGCACCGATACTCACTCCCGCCACGGCACCTGCAGAAACCAATTCATCCTCCATGCCCGTGCGCTTTATTATCCATGCAAGACCTATTCCGAAAAAAAGCTTGCCCGCCGCCTCAATTACCTCTGATATTGCAGTGGGATACATATTCGATTTTCCCTGAAAGTACCCACGGCTTACCGCGGATACCGATACAAAGAAGACCGCCGGAGCTATCGTCCGCACGGACATAGACGCGTCTTTACTTCCCATAAACGCGGCAAGCTTATCGGCACAAAAAAACAAAAATACCGAGCCGGCAGTCCCCGCGCATGCGAATGTGAAAAACGCTATCCTGTATATCCGCTGCGCAAGGAAAGCTTCCCCTTTTGCCTGCGCCTGCGAAACCATTTTTGATACTGCTGCAGGTACGCCTGCTGTTGAGAGCACAAACAAAAGTGCATAGATGTTATACGCAAGTGAAAAGTTTGCCATGCCGCAAGGTCCGAGAATTATTCCAAGCGGGATTTTATAAAATGCTCCGATTATTTTCACTGCTATTCCCGCACCGGCAAGAATGGCAGCACCTTTTACAAAGCTTTGCTTTTTTTCATTGTTCACATAAATCCACACCTTTTTGTCTTATATGTGAATTTATGTATATTCTCCACTTTTTATGCCTTAACGGATGCCTTTGCCCGCTCTATGTCAATAGTTGTAAACACTCCGTCTTCATAAAGAACCTTTCCGGCAACCACCGTCATTACAACGTCGCTTCCGCGCGCAGCATATACAACATTTGATATCACGTTATGGCACGGAGTAAGATGCGGACGGTCAAAATCAAGCATAATAACATCGGCATCATAGCCTTCCTTTATCATTCCGCAGTCATCTCTCCCCTGTGCGAGCGCTCCGTTTACGGTTGCCATCCGCAATGCGGTATATGCATCTACTGACGTGGGGTTTCTCAGGATGCCCTTGTGCAGGATAGCAGAGAGCTTTAATTCCTCAAACATATCGTTGCTGTTGTTGCTTGCAACGCCGTCCGTTGCAAGGCCTACGTTTACACTATTTTCAAGCATCGCAGTTACCGGTGCAACGCCGGATGCAAGCTTTAAGTTGCTCACTGGGCAATGCGCCACGCTTCCGTTTGCGCCTTTTATTATTTCCATATCATTTTCTGTTATATAACAGCAGTGCGCAAGAAGCGGACGTGTTCCTTCGAGAAGTCCTTCTGCAAGGAATTGTTCCGTCGGAGTTTTACCGTATTTCTTTATACAGCTCTCATGCTCAGACTGACTCTCAGAGGTGTGAATCTGCAAAATCTGTCGATTTTTCCGTGCAATTTCCGCAACCCGCATTCTGCACTTTGTTTCCGAGGTGTACTCTGCATGAATAGAGGCATCTGCTCGAAGTCTGCCGCCGTCTGCCATATGAATACGCGAAAAAAGCTCACGTGCCTCTGAAACCGATGGCATAGCGTCAAAATTCTCTCCGTCGCCTACGATGGAGCGTGAAAGATTTGCCTTTATTCCCGAGAAAAGTGCCACGTCAGCAATGGCATCAACGAAAAAATAGCTGTCGGAAAAAGATGTTGTTCCTGAAGCAATCATCTCTGCAACGGCAAGATAAGTACCTGCACGCACGGAATCCGCTGTAAGCTTGTCCTCAGCAGGCCATATGTGCTCACGAAGCCATACGTCAAGCTCACAGTCATCCGAAAGCCCGCGGAACAGCGTCATCGGCACATGAGTGTGAGTGTTTATAAGCCCAGGAAGCAGCACCTTTCCGTGCGCATCAATCTCACGCTTCGCCGCGTTTTCAGGCTTTTCGCTTCCGATATATTCTATCTTTCTTCCCTTTATCCCGACAAATGCGTTCTCCAAAACAGGGCGAGAGTCATCCATCGTAATTACCGTTGCATTTTTAAAAAGAATATCCATAATCTTTACCTCTATTGCTTCTTCGGCGGTGTGCTTACGCACACCACCGCATAAAATCAGTCAAGCTTTTCTCCGCAGCCCGAGCAGTAAGCGCTGTCTGCGTCATTCTTCTTGCCGCAGGCTTCACACTCTTTTTCATTTTTACGGTTTTCAAGGTAAGCCCTCAAATCCTCTATCTCACGCATTTTCTCATCAATAGCAAGAAGACGCGCTTCCAGCTCTTCCGTTGAGGACTCTTCGTTTGTATGCGCTGCGTATATAAGCTTTCCCACTTCCTTGTAAAGGATGTCAATGTCCGTTGTAAGGTCAAAAATCTTGATATTTATTTTTGATGCATTTACAACATCCTTTGCCTTTTCACCTGCATTTTCTGCAGTCTTTGTTGCAAACTCACCTGCGCGTGATGCGCCTGCGCATATTTTTCCCCATATTGCTTTCATTTTTTCATTCATAAAATAACCTCCCAAAACTTTGTTTTTATAAAATCAATACGAAAAGCTTCCGCCGCCTATAAATTCGCGCAAAAGCGAGTCTTCCGGCACAAACTTATCGTCAAGATCACTAAACCCGTTTATATTATCAAGCATACGCATTACCTCATCGTACCTTGCAATCCCTGCAATCACCGACTTTACAGCTTTCTTCAGGTGTTTTTTCAGTACTGCTATTTCATAGTCGTGCGTGGAATTGATAATAACATCTGCCCTGTCCTTAAACGGAGATATATACATCTTTTCACCGCGGCGTATTCCGTCCCAGATGGAAAGCGTGAAATCGGAGTTTGCACCACGGAAAAGGTCATCGCGGACAATTCGGCGCGTAAGTCGCGTCCATGTCCCCTTATAGAACACACTGCCGTCTTTCATAAAGTTGCTTCTCGCAGAGATGTAAAGCTTCAGCCCATGTTCTCCCGCCGCGCCGGTTATTGCATCGTTAAGCGCGTGGATGCCTTCAAAAATTACAACCTCGTTCTTTTTAAGACTGAGCGGTACCGTCATTTCCGAACGGCGCTGATTTGCAAAATCAAACTTAGGAACAAGAATTTCATGCCCCGCTATTATATTTCTGATATGGTCATTCAGAAGAGGAAGATCAAGGCACATGGGCGACTCATAATCAATATCTCCCTTTTCATCACGCGGTGCTGTCTCGGCATTCACCGTTCTGAAATAATCATCCAGCGATATAAGCGCTGTACCTATCCCCAGCGTTTCAAGCTCGCGCTCAAGCTTCATTGCAGTAGTGGTCTTTCCCGAGCCGGACGGACCGGAAAGAAGAACAACGCAGTTATCTGAAACCTTATCAGCGATTTTCCTTGCTGCTGATTTTACGTTTTTCGCATAACTCTCCTCACATTCCGAAACAAAAACTTCCGGATCACTTTTTATTCTGGCGTTTATCTCTCTAACATCAAGCGCCACTCCCGTGCACCTCCTCACCATCAAAAAAATCTATTATTTTCTGCCTTTTTGCAGCAATCTTTTCATCCGCATTATTGTATTCATATGGATATTTGGGATTGAATATTCTCTCAACTCTTGCGTTTTCTCGGTCAATAAGCTTTGTCACGCCACCTGCGCCTGCTGAAATAATTGTATGAAGCTCATCCATTATATAATTATTGTAATCGCTCTCATAACCAGGCAAGGAATACCCAACATTTTCAAGATTTCCCGACATATACTTTTGTCGGTACAGATAATATGGGTTATATCCGGCGTTTCCCAGCGCCTGCATTGCATACTCCACCATATGTGCCGTCTCATCGCCGTCGGGCAGAATGTAATTTTCGCGGTGTAAGTCCGAGCCTTTTTTAACTGCAAGCGTATGAACGGTTATGTTCTCAGGGCGCAAGCATATAAGTGAGTCAACGGAATTTTTAAAGCTTTCAAAGCTGTCGTTTGGAAGTCCTGCAATCAGGTCAGTGTTTATTGCAAGCCCTCCCACGCGCCTTACATCCGAAATGGCTCGAACAACATCTGCAGCAGTGTGCCGTCTGTCCATCTGCCGGAGAATATCGTCATTCATTGTCTGAGGGTTTACGCTTATGCGCGTTGCACCGCTTGCCGCAATTGTCCGTATCTTCTCGATACTCAGCGTATCCGGTCTCCCGCCCTCAACGGTGTATTCGTCAATGTTTCTTACGTCAAAATTTCGGGATATGCACTCAAGGACAAAGGCAAGCTCCTCATTTGAAAGCGCAGTTGGTGTTCCTCCGCCGATATATATAGAACGAAGCTGCAGCCCTGCATCTTCGCAGGCATCGGAAACTCCCTCAAGCTCATTTTTCAGCATACTTAGATACGGAGATACGAGATGCTTTGCCTTTTCTATGGAGTGGCTCACAAAAGAGCAGTATCTGCACCGTGATGCACAAAACGGTATTCCGGCATAAAGCGACATATGACGCCGTCCCGTATCTTTCGCCATTTTTTCAGCACGCGCAGCACACTTTGCCGCGAGAAGCGCACGGTCAGGTGAAACAAAATAATCCTCCTGCATAAGCTGTGCAGTTTCCAAAACTGTCCTTCCCAGATTTATATACTTTGCCGCAACCTTTGACGGGCGCACACCGGTAAGCGCCCCCCACACGGGAGCTCTTGGAAGAAACTTAAGACTTGCTCTGTAAAACGAAGTCTTTATCGCGCGCTTTTTTATACGCTTTATCTCCTCTTCATCAGCGGCTTGCGCAAAGGAAAAATCCGCTTTGCCAACAGAAGCTTTTCCGTCAATACGCATCTGCGTTTCTGAAAATGCCGTGTTTTCTGAAATCAACAGTGAGGATTTTATAAAATCACCGTTATTCTCACATTCTTCCGTAAACTCAGCATGAGAATTTGGAAACATACACATATATATTTGCTGCACCGCAAACTCAAAATTATGCCCGTCTAAATATACCTTCAACGTCTCATCGCCTCTGCCATATAGGGATTGTATACACGCTCGTGTGAGAGCGTTGTTTCTCTTTCATGTCCCGGAAGTACGCGCATATCGCCCGGAAGCTCATAAAGCAATTTCAACGAGCGGAGAATTTCCTCATAATCACCGCCCGGAAGATCGCAACGTCCGCAGGTTCCTGCAAAAACGGTATCTCCCGAAAACACAACATTATCACATATTATGCACATACTGCCTTCGGTGTGTCCCGGCGTTCTGATAAACTCAAAACGCATTTTTCCTACATCAATTACTCCCCGCTCATCTATTTCAACATCCGCGTAAAGCGGGGTGAATTTCTGTTCACCAAAAGACGCGCCTCCGGAAAGATACGCATCACGCATTCTTTCCCTTTCACCTGTGTTTGCAACGAGCACGGCACCTGTCTTTTTCTGTATATCCGAAACGGCAAGAACATGGTCAAAATGTGCATGGGTAAGAAAAATATAATTTATCGCAACTCCGGCGGCTTGCGCTGCAGTAAGAATTTTCTCCGCATCAGCGCCGGGGTCAATAACCACCGCTTCATTCCCGTCATGCACAAGATAGCAGTTTGTGCCGAGAAATCCCACGGGGATTGTTTCTATGTTCATTTCTTTTCAACCTTTCCGAATACATCCTCTGTATCCATCACAACCGTAACCGGTCCGTCGTTTATGGACTCAAGCTCCATATACGATCCAAACACACCTGTTTCCGTCTTGTAGCCCGCATCACGAAGCAAAGCGACAAAATACTCATAAAGCGGTTTTGCAAGCTCAGGACGCGCCGCATTGACAAAGCTTGGGCGGTTTCCCTTTTGCGTGTTTGCATAAAGAGTGAAGTTTGACACGACCATCATAGAACCGCCGACCTGCGAGCATGAAAGATTAAGCTTTTCCTCAGAATCTTCAAATATACGCATCTGCGATATTTTTTTTGCAAGGTACTCTGCATCCACCGTAGAATCGGAGGTAGATACACCCAGAAGAATCAAAAGCCCGTTTCCTATTTTAGAGTGAGTTCTTCCGTCCAATTTTACTTCCGCGGATTTAACACGCGTAATTACTGCTCTCACTTCGGTTTCCTCCTTAACTGAGCGAACGTTTTACGTCTATAACTCCGGTAACGCTGTGAAGCTTGTTCATCACAAACTCAAGCTGTTCCTTGCCGTTAGTGTTCATAACTATATTAATCACTGCATACCCGTCACCGAGGCGACGTGCATCAAGCTGATGCACCGGTATTTTTATGGTATTTAAAACCGCGGCAATATCCATAACGAGACCGTTGCGATCCTTTGCGGAAATCTGGAGAGAGGTTTGAAACTTATCCTTGATATCATCTGCCCATGAAACCGCAATCCAGCGTGTTAGGTCGTTTGCATCCTTCATCGCATTCACAACATTCTGACAGTCAGAGCGGTGAACAGAAACGCCGTAGCCTCGCGTGATAAATCCGATAATACTGTCTCCCGGAATCGGAGTACAACAACGCGCAAACTTTACAAGGCAGTTTTCAACACCGGGCACGATAACGCCCGAATTCGATGTCTTCGGCTTCGGCAATGCCGCAATCTTTTCCTGAACCTCTTCATCCGCATTTTCCGGTGGCGGCGCATTTCGCATAAGCTCTGTCTTTACACGGTTTACAACGCGCGAAATCTTTGTTCCGCCGTAACCGATGCTTGCAAAAAGCTCGTCAACCTTTGAAAACGACATTCTACCGGACACGGTTGTAATCGCAGCGGTAACCGCTTCGTCCGCAAGATTTATTTCTTCTCGGCGAAGCTCCCGCTCAAGCTCGGTTCGTCCACGGAGAATATTTTCTTCGCGGCATTCTTTCTTGAACCACTGTTTAATTTTGTTGCGAGCTTCACCCGTTTTTACAATTTTTATCCAGTCGCGGCTTGGTCCCTTACCTGAATTTGATGTCAGCACCTCTACAATTTCACCGTTTTGCAGCTTATAGTCAAGCTGAACCATACGGTTGTTCACCTTTGCCCCAACCATTCTGTTTCCGACGGCTGAGTGGATAGAATATGCAAAATCTATGGGTGTTGAACCTGCAGGAAGGCTTATAACATCACCGTTTGGAGTAAATACATACACCTCATCGCTGAACATATCTGTTTTAAGCGACGATACAAAATCCTCATCCTCAACCTCCTGATTTTCAAGCAGCTGGCGCACCCACGCAAGTTTTTCCTCAAGATTTGTCTTACCTACACCCGATTTGTATTTCCAGTGCGCGGCGATACCGTACTCCGCCGTCTGATGCATATCTCGAGTTCGTATCTGCACCTCAAACGGAATACCCTCGCGCCCGATAACCGTGGTATGGAGAGACTGGTACATATTGGGCTTAGGCGTGCTTATATAATCCTTAAAACGTCCCGGTACGGGATGATACATATCGTGAATGAACCCAAGCACGTTATAGCAGTCGGCAACAGTGTCTACGATTACGCGTACGGCATAAAGGTCATAGACCTCATCAATCGTCTTATGCTGGGTATACATTTTTCTGTAAATACTGTAAATATGCTTCACTCTGCTCTGCAGGGTAGCAGATATTCCTGCCTCATCAAGCCTTGATACAAGGCTGTCTTTTATATGGCTTAAAAACTCGTCGCGCTCCTCGCTTCTCTTTTCAAGTTCTTCCGTAATTTCGCCGTATCCCACGGGATCGAGACAACGCAGAGAACGGTCTTCCAGTTCCCACTTCACCTTCTGCATACCGAGGCGGTGTGCAAGAGGTGCATATACCTCCATCGTTTCCAATGCCTTTTCGCGCTGTTTGTCCGGCTTGTGGAACTCTATGGTGCGCATATTGTGAAGTCTGTCTGCTATTTTTATAAGGATAACGCGGATATCCTTACCCATATAAAGAAACATCTTGCGAAGATTTTCTATCTGCGCCTCTTCCTTGCTGGTGTACGGCATACGGGTAAGCTTTGATACACCCTCTACAATGTCCGCAACCTCTTTGCCGAATCTGGATTTAATTTTGTCATATCCGCAATCTGTGTCCTCTATGCAGTCATGCAGGAGAGCCGATACAACGGAATCTGTATCAAGCTCCATATCTGCAACAATTTCCGCAACGGCAATCGGATGCGTTACATAATCACTGCCGTCACGTCTTTTCTGACCTTCGTGCGCCTCAGTGGCAAGGTCGTATGCTTCGTGAATCCTCTGCTCATCAGCATGAGGCATATATCCCTTTATTTTACTTATCAATTCATGATATTTTCCTTCGGGCATCATAAGATATCATCTACTCCCACAACTTTTAAATAATTTATACGTCTTTGAATCGTTAAGATCTACTTTATTATTATGCTCTGCTATTTTTATGCGTACCCTGTAATTGCTTATTTCATAGCTCATAAGGTCAACCTCTGAGAATATCTGCATCGCAATAAGAAGCTTTGGAAGCGTTATTGCACGCGTCACAGCAAAGGCATGGCGTTTTACTGCAAGGAGAGGAGCATCGGTAACAAAATCAGCCCGGGTTATCATACGCCATATTTTACCAAGCTCTTCATAGCTTACCTCACCTTCCGCTTTTTTTCGTCCTTCTTCCGCTTCTTTCAACGCTTCAAACGCAACTTCAAATTCCGAAATATCCGCCTGCACAGGTCTTAAATCCTTGACATGAAGCTGAACGCTCTCTCCGAGGAAATTGTTTATCTCAGGTGTGAACACTATGTCTGCCATATCACCTTCAGAAACCGGTAAATCCTCTGCACGGCGACCAAAAAACACGCACTGAAACTTTCCTGCACACTCAACCGTAAGCTTTGTGTGACGGTTGTTTCCTATTGGAACAATTCGAGTTATTCTGCATTTGTTAAGCCGAAGCTTCGGCGCTTCATTATCTTTTCCGTATGGTTCCATAACGCGAAGTCCGTGAAGCTGAGAAAGCGTAAGCTCTTTGGCATTTGCCTCAAAATCAATATTCAGCACCGGCACATATTCGCGCATTTCCTGATACAGCTCTTCATTCAACATCCGGCGAAATTCTGCTATATTTTCGCGCTTTACAACCACTCCGGCAGCAAGATCGTGTCCACCGAACTTTTCAAGCAGATGTGAACACCTTCCGAGCGCCGAATGAAGGCTTACGCCCTCTACGCTGCGCCCTGAACCGCGACATTCCCCTTCCTCTTCGGAAATGAGAATCGTGGGTTTTCCAAACATATTGCAAATTCTTGAAGCCACTATTCCGAGCACACCGTGATGCCAGCCCTCACCCGACAGGACAATTGCACTGCCGGTATTGTATTGCGGATTTTTTTCCATAACAGCAAGCGCTTCTTTCACAATATCGCTTTCGCATTTTTGGCGTTCTCTGTTTTTTTCGCCAAGTTGTGCCGCGAGAGCTGTGGCGGTTTCCCCTTCGGCAAAAAGAAGTTCAAGGGCAAGCTCCGCGCTCCCCATACGTCCTGCGGCGTTCATTCTCGGTCCTACAAGAAAGCCTATTGCACCCGCTGTAAGCGGCTCGTTTTTCTTCGTCCCCGCTTCTTCCAAAAGCGCGGAAATCCCCGCCTCACGCCGCTCATCAATAAGACTGAGACCATTTGAAACAATAATTCTGTTTTCGTCTATAATCGGCATAACGTCCGCAACAGTGCCTATGCACACATACGGAAGATACTTTTCTGCAATTTCACGCACACCGCCGCTCATCGCGGAAATAAGCTTAAACGCAACGCCTACGCCCGCAAGGGTTTTAAACGGATATGTGCAATCCTCACGGTTTGGATTTACAACCGCACACGCTGTGGGCAATTTTTCTGCACACTTGTGGTGGTCGGTTATGACAAGATCAAGCCCAAGCTCGGCTGCATACGCAGACTCTTCAATTGCGGTTATTCCCGTGTCAACTGTTATAACGAGAGTAACCCCTGCTTCAGCAAGATTTTCAAGCGCGCCGCGCGATACGCCATAACCCTCCTCGAACCTGTCCGGAATGTGGTATGTGACATCTGCACCAAGAGAGCGGAGGAAATGCACAAGTATGTATGTGGACGTAACACCGTCTGCGTCATAATCTCCGTAAACGGCAATTTTCTCATTGCCTGCAATTGCCGAACCTATTCTGTCAACCGCCTTTTGCATATCACACATAAGAAAGGGGTCGTATAAATCCTGAATATCCTTTTTGGTGAAAGCGGCGGCCAATTCGGGTGTAGTTCCCCCTCTCACCGAAAGAAGCTTTGCCGTAAGAGACGAAACGCCTAGGCTTTCTTCAAGAAGCGCAACCGTTGCTTCATCATATTTTCCCGTTATCCATTTAGTATTTTTCATATCTGTTTTTCCTTTATTATTTATGTATATATTATAACAAAATTAATTGGAAAATACAATATAAAGTATTTGCATACAAAAATATTTTACAATTTGTGTGTATTATGCGCTTTTCAAACTAAAACATATGGTGTATAATAAATGCGAGGTGAGCCGTGTATGCTAAACAAACTGGAAAGACGCTTTTTAAAGCTGTGGAAGATTATACGCGAGCTTTATTCGCGCTTCCGTAGCCATAACATAAGTTATACCGCAGGGCAGATTGCATACTTTTTCATTCTGTCCGTGTTCCCATTTCTTATCTTCGTGAATGCTCTTATCGCATCGTTTGATATTCCGGGGAACGCCGCAATCTCTTTTCTCGAGCCATTTTTTCCGGAGCAAATTGTAGCTTTCATCGCGCAGTATCTTGAATATATTAATGCACAAAGCGGCGTAAGCCTTCTCTCATTCGGTATTTTTATTTCGCTTTTTTCTGCTTCAAAATCCGTGCGCAGTCTCGCGGCAGCCTTTAACCGCGCCTATAATATATCACAGCGCCGCGGCCTTGTGGCTCAGGTTTTCTTTTCTATGCTCTTTATTTTCCTCTTTGCGCTTATCTTTCTTGCCTGTGTTGTTCTTGTCGCATTCGGCAACGATTTTGTATCAAAGCTTATTGCAGACCTCACCCTTGCATTTGCTTTTGTGGACTTATTTTCCGTATGGCGCTGGATAACAACGGCGGTTATCCTGTTTTTCACGATGTCGGTAATCTATAAAATAATACCGTCAAAAAAGATAAGGTTTTCAGAAACAATCCCAGGAACGCTATTTTCTCTTGTAGGCTTTCTTCTTCTCACCGGAGGCTTCTCGTTCTATGTGAACAACATCGTGTCTTCCTCGCTGTTTTACGGCTCCGTCGGTGCCGTAATGCTTCTTATGCTGTGGATGTACTTTGCCGGGATAATCCTTATCCTCGGTGCAGAGCTTAACAGCATAATTACCAAGAAAAACAGATAACTTAAAAAGCCCGTAAAAAAGTCTTTAGCTTTTTTACGGGCTTTCTTTTTGTTTCTTACAGCTTGTAAACCTTTTCGCCGGATATGATGTTTCTCGTATCAAATACAATCTTATCCTTCAGGCGGGCTGCATTTTCCTTTATATGTGTGTGCGACGTAAGCACAACAACTATGTCAACCGATGATAAGAACTCATCAAAATCAAACACCTGACCATCACAGATACGTGTCTTCACAAACGGGTCATATGCACAAATCTTTCCGCCGAGATGACGCTTCATGCTGTCAAGCATCTGTAGTGCCGGACTTTCGCGCACATCATCAACATCCTCCTTATAGGTAAGACCGTAAAGACCAACGCGTGAAATATCTGTTATGTTGTTCTCATCCATAATCTCGCGGATGCGCTCAAGCACAAACTCAGGCATAGAGTCGTTTATCTTGCGCGCCGCAAGAATAATGTTTGCAAGACCGGGGTAATCACCGACAAGGAACCACGGGTCAACAGAAATACAGTGACCGCCAACACCCGGTCCGGGCTGGAGAATATTTACGCGCGGATGCTTATTTGCAATGCGGATAATCTCATAAACGTCCATACCGTCGCTTCGGCAAATTTTTGCAAGCTCGTTGGCAAAAGCGATGTTGATGTCACGGAAGGTGTTTTCAACAACCTTTGACATCTCTGCCGTGCGGATATCGGTAACAACGATTTCACCCTTACAGAAGGATGCATAAAGCGCCTTTATTTTCTCCCCAATTTCCTTGATATCTGCGCCGATTGTTCTTGAATTGTGTTCAAGCTCATACACCATATTACCCGGAATAATGCGTTCCGGTGCGTGAACAAGATTAATATCAGTTCCGATAACAAAGCCGTTTTGCTCAATTACCGGACGTATAAAGCGGTCAATAGTTCCCGGAGAAACAGTTGACTCGATAACAACGGTTGCTCCCTTGGGGCAAACCGCCATAACGCTTTTAACTGCGCTGATAACGTATTTTGGGTCAATTTTCTTGCTTGCCTTGTCATACGGCGTTGGAACGGAAACGATATAAACGTCTGTTGCGATATAATCGTTAGTAAACTTTATTCCACAGGAAAGTGCACTGTTGAACAGCTCGTCAAGTCCATCTTCTTCAAAGGTGGTTTTCCCTGCGTTAAGAGTTGCAACAAGCTCTGCATTATAGTCTGTTCCCACAACCTCTACGCCGTGGGATGCAAACATAAGTGCAGTTGGAAGTCCGATATATCCAAGACCAACAACATTTATTTTAGACATAAGAATATCTCCTACTCTTTATAAACTATCTGCTCACGGTCAGGTCCTACGCCAACAATAGAAACCTTGCATCCGCAAGCCTTTTCAACTGCGTCGATGTATGTCTTAACACTCTGAGGGAAGTCGTTGTAGTTTCTGATGCCGGAAAGGTCTTCATCAAAACCGTCAAATTCTTCATAAACCGGCTTGCACTTTGCAAGATTGTCAAGGTCCGCCGGGAAATCGTTTATAATCTTGCCGTCCATTTCATAAGCCGTGCAAAGCTTAATCTTCGGAAGACCGCGAAGCGGGTCAATCTTGTTGATTACGATAGACGTAAGACCGTTTACGCGTACTGCATAGCGCGCCATAACTGCATCAAACCAGCCTGTTCTGCGCGCGCGACCTGTTGTTACGCCAAACTCTGCACCTGCCTGACGGATGTATTCGCCGACTTCATCATCAAGCTCTGTCGGGAACGGACCCTGACCGACACGGGTAGTGTAGCCTTTGAATATGCCGACAACCTCATCAATGAGAGTCGGACCGATACCTGCGCCTACGCAAACGCCGCCCGCAACCGGGTGAGATGATGTAACATACGGATATGTGCCCATATCAATATCAAGAAGCGTACCCTGTGCGCCCTCAAAAAGAACTTTTTTACCTGCCTTTATTGCATCAAAGACCATAACGCTCGTGTCGCGCACCATAGGTGCAAGACGCTGGGCATAGCCCCAGTATTCCTCTGCAATTGCATCAAGGTCAAGAGAGTTGCCACCATAGTAGTTTACAAACAGCTTGTTTTTCATTTCGCCCACGCGCTTTACTGCCGCAAAGAACTTCTCTTTAGATATGAAGTCATGCATACGTATGCCAACACGCTGAGCCTTATCCATATAGCACGGACCGATGCCCTTCTTGGTTGTTCCTATATTGCCTGCACCGCGGGCAGCCTCTTCAAGACCGTCCTGCTCTATATGCCACGGCATGATAACGTGTGTACGCTCGTCAATAAAGAGGTTATCAAGCGGCGCGCCCTTTGAAGCAAGCTCGTCCATCTCTGCGAGTATAACCTTCGGGTCAAGCACAACACCCGAACCGATAACGTTCATTGTTCCCGGATAGAGAATGCCCGACGGGATGAGATGAAGCTTGTACACGTTATCACCGACGATAACGGTATGACCTGCGTTATTGCCGCCCTGAGAACGAACAACAAGGTCTGCCTCCGATGCGAAAATATCAATAAATTTACCCTTTCCCTCATCGCCCCACTGAGCACCGAGGATGACTTTTCCTGACATGTAAAAGACCTCCTAATTTATTTCCACCCTATATTGTAGCATAAATATATCCTATTTGCAAGAAAAATCAAAAAAACATTGCTGTGTTATGAAAACATCTGCACCGTAACCAGACAGTGCAGATGTTTTCCAATTATATCTCTTTGATTTCAAATGTATTCTTTATGCACTTTCGCGCATCGTCGATGTAAAATGTTGGATTTTTTGCCATAATCTGTGGGAGAATGTTTCCAGCCGCAGTGCCTTCCGTTGGACCCGCGCTTACTCTGCAGCCGGTGACCTCGTGCGTTAAGCGGTTCAAATATTCATCTCGGCTTCCGCCGCCTACAATGCATATGCGGCTTACCCTTTTGCCGGTAACCGAGCATATCTCATCAACCGTCTTTTTATACGACCTCGCAAGACCGAGATAAACAGAGCGGAGAACATCGGCTATAGGAAGGTCAGTCTCTCCCAGGTATGAGCGGATTGCCTCAACCATGCTCTTCGGTGCGAGAAACGCATTGTCTGTCGGGTCAATCGCACTGTCATATGTGCTTTCCATTGCCATATGCATCATATCATCGTAGCTGTATTTATCCTTGCCGATTTCTTTTCTGATGCTCTGGAAAAGCCACATCCCCATTATGTTTTTGAGGAAACAGTATTTTCCCGCAGTTGCACCTTCATTTGCAAAGTTTGCTTTCTTTGCAGCATCTGTCGAAACAGGGCTTTCAAGCTCCGTGCCCACAAGGCTCCATGTACCGGAGGAGATGTATACGCTTTCATCATCTATCGGGCACGCAAGAACAGCGGACTGGGTATCGTGTGCCGGTGCAAAGATTACCTCTGCCGAGAATCCCACACGCGCCGCAATCTCCGGCGAAAAACGTCCAACGGTTGTTCCCGGCTCACAAAGCGGACAGAAAAGCTTTTCCGGATATCCGAGTTTTTTAATAAGCCCCATATCCCACAGCCGTGTCTTCGCGTTTACAAGCGAGGATGTAGAAGCCATAGTATATTCATTTTTCATAACGCCCGTAAGAACATATGAAAAATAGTCCGGCATAAAGAGAATGTATGATGCCTTTTTAAGCTTTCCGCTTATCTTGTCACACATAAGCTGATAAACCGTATTGTAGCTTGCTTTCTGAATTCCGGTTTTCTCATAAAGTTCGTCAAAGGAGATTATCTTTTCAACCTCGGATATCGCCGCGTCATTTCTGGCATCGCGGTATGCAACGCACGGATAAATCGTTTTCCCTTCATCATCAACGAGAACATAGTCAACACCCCATGTGTCAATTGCCACGGTATCGGGAATTTCCCCCGCATCGCGGCATGCCTCAATCCCGCGAATAATGTTTTCGGAGAGCGAGTCTATATTCCACGTAAGAACTCCATTCTTTTCCTCAATGCCGTTTTCAAACCGGTACACCTCGCGCATTACAAGCCGTCCGTCCACCAATTTACCGAGAATATGGCGACCGCCGGATGCGCCGATATCAATTGCAAGACAAGTCTGCATATAAATTCACCTACTTTTTAAACTGCGGACCTCGCAGCACAGTCGGGATTTAATGAAAAATACCTCTGCCGCGTATTCCGCGAGTTCACCGGTCAGCCTCCGACGGAATACATAAACCGACTGAGAGTAGAGCGCGCTGCGTTTGAGATGTCAACCAACCGCAGAAGCGTGACCGACGCGGCATACGAAAGCGGATTTAACGAACTTTCGCATTTTTCACGGACGTTCAAGAAATACAAAGGTGTTTCTCCACGAGAGTTTAAGCAGTATATAAGCCGAGAATAATTTTATGTAAGGAGACGATACATATGTTAAAAAACATTCCTCCCATTCTTTCCCCCGAACTTTTAAAGGTGCTCTGCGAAATGGGGCACAGCGACCGCATAGTTATTGCAGACGGAAACTTCCCTGCCGAGGCACTCGGCAAAAACGCTATTGTCATACGCGCAGACGGCCACGGTGCTTGTGAGCTGCTTGACGCAATCCTCACACTCTTCCCGCTTGATACCTACGTTGATAAGCCGGTTAATCTGATGCAGGTTATGCCCGGTGATGACGTGGAAACGCCCATCTGGGATGAGTACTGCGAGATTGTGAAGCGCCACGATAAACGCGGTGCCGATGCCATCGGCGAAATTGAGCGCTTTGAATTTTACCGCGAAGCTGAAGAGGCATACGCGATAGTCGCAACCGGTGAGACCGCGCTTTATGCAAACATTCTCCTGCAAAAAGGCGTTGTTACATTTTAAAACAAACGAAAAACCACGCGATGATCGCGTGGTTTTCTTTTGACGATGAAAGAACACACTTACCCAATTGAAGTGTGTTCTTTTAAATAATTTACATGCTAGTCCCAACTATGCGAGCCATCGTTCTCATCATTGTTTGGAAAAGAATC
>JAZQSB010000086.1:0-2000 GCA_045629885.1 Eubacteriales bacterium
CCTTCCAAGCTGAATACGTGGGTTCGATTCCCATCACCCGCTCCACCTAAACATTTTTCTATATGCGCCTGTAGCTCAGCCGGATAGAGCAACTGCCTTCTAAGCAGTGGGTCAGGGGTTCGAGTCCCTTCAGGCGCGCCACTTAAAAAAACGCCGAGTTCAGAGTTCGTTTATATGGTGGGTATAGCTCAGTTGGTTAGAGTACCAGATTGTGGCTCTGGGGGTCGCCGGTTCGAATCCGGCTACCCACCCCATTTTTCTCTTTACGAGAAAGCTGCGTTGGGATGTAGCCAAGTCGGTAAGGCACCAGACTTTGACTCTGGCATTCGTAGGTTCGAGTCCTGCCATCCCAGCCAAATATGATCCACTAGCTCAGTAGGTAGAGCACCGCCCTTTTAAGGCGGGTGTCCGGAGTTCGAGCCTCCGGTGGATCACCAAGAAAAAAGCACTGCTATTGCAGTGCTTTTTTCAGCAAAATAAATCCTTTCAGAGGAGAGACTACATATGAAAAACAAAAGTGTAAGATTCGTAACATTGACGGCGGCATTTCTCGCGTTGCTTATTATTTTTCAAAGCATGTCGGCAAGCGTGGGGCAGATGGTTACGGGAAGCCTTGTTAACTTCGTTCTCGTTTCCGCGACACTTCTTGCGGGATGGAAAAGCGGACTTGTGATTGCCCTGCTCTCGCCGTTTTTCGCAAAGCTTTTCGGTATCGGTCCGATCTATCCGATACTTCCGGTTGTTGCGCTCGGCAACGCAACGCTCGTTGCGGCATACGCAGTTATTATGAGCCGTGCGTTTAATAAAACTCTGCGTTGGGTGATTTCTGTTATTGTTGCCGCAGTGCTTAAATATGCCGTGCTTACCGTGGGAGTTGTAAAGCTTGTTCTTCCGCTGATTTCTGTTCCGGCGCCTCAGGCAACGAAGCTTGCGGCAATGTTCGGAACGGCACAGTTCTTCACGGCGCTTATTGGCGGAGCTGTTGCATTTGTCGCAGTACCACTCATTCAAAAGGCAGTTAAGAGATAATAAAAAAAGGAGCGATATTATGAATAACAATTTTGACTTTTCTGTTGCAGACAAAATTCTTGACGCACACGATTGCAAGCAGCAAGCAGTCATTGCCATATTGCAGGAAATTCAGGAGCATTACCGCTATCTTCCGCAAGAAGTATTTCCGCATCTTGCAAAGAAGCTTGATATGAGCGAGGCAAGAATCTACAGTGTCGCAACGTTCTATGAGAACTTCTCACTTGAGCCGAAGGGAAAATACGTTATAAAAATATGTGACGGCACGGCTTGCCATGTACGCCACTCTCTTCCGATACTCGAGCGTTTCCGTCAGGAGCTTGGGCTTTCTGAGAACAAGCATACGACAGACGACCTCGACTTCACCGTTGAAACCGTTTCGTGTCTCGGCGCGTGCGGTCTTGCACCCGTCATTATGGTAAACGACGATGTCTATTCCGCAATGACACCCGAAAAGGCATCCGACCTCATAAGAAAGCTTAAGGAGGAACTTGCAAATGCTTAAATCAAGAGAAGCACTTTTGAAACTTCGCGAAGAGTATGCAAAGGCATATGCCGCGCAAAAGAGAAGGCTTATTGTTTGTGCAGGTACGGGTTGTGTTGCAGGCGGCTCCATGAAGATATACGACAGATTGAAGGAGCTTCTGGGCGAGCGCGGTCTTTCCGTTGCCGTCGACCTTGAGGTGGATCCCCACGGCGATGTAATTGACCTTAAAAAGAGCGGTTGCCACGGCTTCTGTGAAATCGGACCCCTTCTTCGCGTAGATCCCGAGGGCTGGTTGTATACAAAGGTTCAACTCTCCGATTGCGAGGAGATCGTTGAAAAGACTGTCATCGGCGGCGAGCACATTGACCGCCTTGCATACAAGTGTGGTTGCAATACATACAAGAAGAACAGTGATGTCCCGTTCTACAAAAATCAAACGCATATCGTTCTTGACCAATGTGGCACAATCAATGCTGATTCCATT
>JAZQSB010000087.1:0-1649 GCA_045629885.1 Eubacteriales bacterium
TTTGCTTGGCTAAAGATGACGTAATCGAGCTCGAAGGTACCGTCATAGAGGCGTTGCCTAACGCGATGTTTCAGGTAGACATCGGAAACGGGCACACGATTTTAGCTCACATTTCCGGAAAACTCCGAATGAACTTTATTCGTATTCTTCCGGGAGATAAGGTTACGGTGCAGATGTCGCCGTATGATTTGACACGTGGACGCATAACATGGCGTTCTAAGTAATAAAAGCATGGTAAAACCCTTCACTGTATACCGGCAAAGACGGTGAAGGCATGCAGATAAGTAATTGCCGGAGAAATGGAGCTTTTTACGATTATGAAAGTTAGACCGTCGGTAAAGCCTATTTGTGAAAAGTGCAAAATCATACGCCGCAAAGGCCGCGTAATGGTTATTTGCGACAATCCGAAGCATAAGCAGAAGCAGGGTTAATCGAAGATTAAACCCACATACAAAATTGGAGGTATGTTAAATGGCACGTATAGCCGGAGTTGACCTTCCGAGAGAAAAGAGAGTTGAGATTGGTCTCACATACATTTTCGGTATCGGAAGAAAGCGTTCAAACCAGATACTGGCTGCGACAGGTGTTAATCCTGATACACGCGTCAAGGACTTGACTGAGGAAGACGAAGTAAAGCTTCGTGACTACATCGGCAAGACCTTCACTGTTGAGGGTGACCTTCGCCGCGAATTGGCACTTGACATTAAGCGTCTTATTGAAATCGGTTCCTACCGTGGAATGAGACACAGAAAGGGCCTTCCGGTTCGCGGACAGCGCTCTAAGACAAATGCAAGAACACGCAAGGGTCCGAAGCGGACAATTGCAAACAAGAAGAAGTAAGGAGGGTATTGTTAAATGGCTAGTCCCAAAACAGCAAAGAAGGGCGCTTCACGTAAGCGTCGCGAGCGTAAAAATATTGTAAATGGCGCGGCACATATCCGTTCCTCCTTCAATAACACAATGGTAACAATCACAGACATAAACGGTAATGCACTTTCATGGGCATCCAGCGGCGGCATGGGCTTCCGCGGTTCCCGTAAGTCCACTCCGTTTGCAGCACAGGTTGCAGCAGAAACAGCTGCAAAGGCTGCTATGGAGCATGGTCTTAAGACTGTTGAAGTTTATGTCAAGGGTCCGGGCGCAGGCCGTGAGGCTGCAATCCGTGCGCTTCAGGCAGCAGGTCTTGAAGTTAACATGATTAAAGATGTTACTCCAATTCCTCACAACGGTTGCCGCCCCCCCAAGAGAAGAAGAGTTTAATTGAGATAGGAGGAAATACAAAATGGCTAAGAACACACAGCCTATCGCAAAGCGTTGTAAGACCCTCGGCATCTCTCCCGCAGCTATGGGTTATGCAAAGAAAGACACCAACCGTAACCCGGGCGGTCAGATGAGAAGAAAGAAGAGCGAATACGCACTTCAGCTTAACGAGAAGCAGAAGGTTAAGTTCGTTTACGGCATCCTTGAGAAGCAGTTCCGCACATACTTTGAGAAGGCTATTGCTATGCAGGGAAAGACCGGTGAGAATCTCCTCGTTCTTGTTGAGCGCCGTCTCGATAACGTTGTTTACAGAGCAGGTTTTGCTATGACACGCCGTGAGGCAAGACAGCTTGTTTCTCATGCACATTTCACTGTCAATGGCAAGAAGG
>JAZQSB010000088.1:0-3667 GCA_045629885.1 Eubacteriales bacterium
GATTAAAGCAAAATCACCCTTTGAGCTTACGATTCCCGCCTGCGCGGCAAACGGTTATGAAGGCTACTATCCCGTAAGGAGTGCATATGCAGAGGGCGGATATGAAGTTCTTACGGCACGTTACGTCGAGGGAACTGCGGAAGAGCTTATAAAAACATCGCTTGAAATAATAAATTCAATAAGGTAAGTTTTTGAAAAGGATTGTCATAAAACATTTGACAATCTTTTTCTTTGGGTGTATTCTTTTTTATGTGACATAAAATTCGTGTCAAATCAGATAATATAAGGATGGTGAAAATAATGGACGCAGGCGGTAGTAGTAGAAGCACATCCAAGGGGCGAAGTATATTGCGGACTGTCATACGTCCGTTGTTTTAGCTCGTAGTTTTTATACTTCTCCCGCTCTTTTGCTTGTGCCTTTACTTCCTGAATAATTTATAAAAGGAGGAAAGGATTATGGGAGAGACCACTGCCACAATTGAAAAAATGATAACTGCGCTACTTGATGAGCGCAAATTTGCAACACTGCGCGATGTGCTTGATACCATGGCACCTGCAGACATTGCCGCGCTGCTTGACGATATGCCGCACGAGAGGATGCCGCTCCTTTTCAGGCTTCTTTCAAAGGAGCTTGCGGCGGAAGCCTTTGTTGAGATGGATGCAGATTTGCAGGAAAGCCTTATCCGCGGATTTTCGGATAACGAGCTTAAAGAGGTTGTCGATGAGCTGTATGTTGACGATGCCGTCGATATTATTGAGGAGATGCCGGCAAACGTCGTCAAGCGTATTTTGCGTCAGGCAGACCCCGATATGCGCAAAATGATAAACGAAATTTTAAAATACCCTGATGACAGTGCGGGAAGCATCATGACGATGGAATACGTCAGCTTCAAGCCTGACCTTGCCGTAAGCGAGGCGATAAAGAATATCCGCCGCTCGGGTGTTGATAAGGAAACAGTTTATACATGCTATGTCACGGAAAAGGACAGAAAGCTTATCGGTATCGTCACCGTCCGCAGTCTTCTTATGGCGGACGATGATGACCTTATCCGCGATATAATGGAAGAAAATGTAATCTCCGTTTACACAACCGATGACAGGGAAGACGTTGCAAATAATTTTGCAAAGTACGATTTTCTCGCTCTTCCGGTTGTTGACCGTGAAAACCGTCTTGTCGGAATAGTAACGGTTGACGATGCTATCGACGTTATCCGTGAAGAGGCAACAGAGGATATTGAGAAAATGGCGGCTATCACGCCAACAGATAAGCCGTATTTAAAAACATCGGCATTTGAACTCTGGAAGGCGCGCATTCCGTGGCTTTTGCTCCTTATGCTTTCGTCAACGTTTACAGGAATAATAATAACGCATTTTGAAAATGCCCTTGCTGCAACCAGCGTGCTTGCGGCATACATCCCGATGCTTATGGGTACGGGAGGAAACTCTGGAAGTCAGGCATCCGTTGCCGTTATCCGCGGATTGTCACTTGATGAAATTGAGTTTTCCGATATCTTCCACGTTCAGTGGAAGGAAATCCGTGTTTCGGTTATGTGCGGAATAACACTTGCCGCGGCGAATTTTATAAAGCTTATCGCCCTTGACCGCGTGGGGATTTCCGTTGCACTTGTCGTAAGCCTTGCGCTTGCGGTGACGGTATTTACGGCAAAGTTTGTGGGTTGCTCGCTTCCTATTCTGTCAAAGAAAATAGGCTTTGACCCCGCAGTAATGGCAAGCCCGTTTATCACGACGATTGTAGACGCGATATCGCTTCTTATCTATTTCTCATTTGCATCCGCACTGTTATAGAAAAATTTATAATAAAACCCACTCCTTTCGGGAAAGATAATCCCGAAGGGAGTGTTTTTCACTATGGATAAAAACGAAAAAAAGAACAAAAATTTTATACCGCCGGAGGAACCGGAGCCGTGCGACAATACAATATTTGACATAACGTCGGTTGCATCGGCAACGGAGTGCACCGGAATCGGCAAGGTTATGCCGGCACTCAGCGAGTTTTCAGACGAGGATGACGGCATAACGGATATACTTGATATGTACGAAAAGAGATAAGAAAATTTGAGCGCACGGCACTTGACACTGTGCGCTCAACTGATTATAATTTATAGTGCAAATCAAACACAGATAAGGAATGTGACTATGAAACATATAAGCACCCTTGCACGCGCTGCCATTGTCCTTGCAACGCTTTTCTGGGGAACTTCATTTGTAATAATTAAGGACGCGGTAGACCTCATTTCACCGAATTACCTTATGGCTCTGCGCTTTACCGGTGCGTGCGTACTTTTGTCGGCTGTCTTTTGGAAACGGCTTTGCACAGTGAACGGAAAAATGCTCCTTCAGGGTGTACTTATCGGAGTGTTTCTTTATTTGGCTTACATATTCCAAACATATGGTATAATGGATACCACACCGGGGAAAAACGCATTCCTTACAGCGTTTTACTGCGTCCTTGTTCCGTTTCTCGCTTGGGCGGCAAAGGGCGCGCGTCCGGATAGATACAACCTTGTGGCGGCGGTGATGTGCGTTGCGGGGATAGGTCTTATCTCATTAAACGGAGACTTTACGATAGGTAAGGGCGATTTTCTCACGCTTGTGGGTGGTTTTTTCTTTGCGTGCCATATGGTTGCTGTTTCAAGGTTCGGTGACGGGCGTGACCCGATAGTTATAACGGTTCTCCAGTTTACATCTGCGGCGGTATGCTTCTGGGTGACAAGCCTTATGACCGACGGAAAGCCGCAACCAGTGGGCACGAATGTTCTCCCGGCGGTTATATACCTCTGCCTGTTCTGTACTGCCGCGGCTCTGCTTCTGCAGAACTTCGGGCAGAAATACACATCACCCAGCGCGGCTGCACTTCTTCTGAGCCTTGAATCCGTTTTTGGTACGGCGTTTTCGGCATTTATGGGTCGCGAAAATTTCACCCTGCGTATGGTTTGCGGCTTTGTAATGATTTTCCTTGCAATTGTGGTTTCGGAAACAAAGCTTTCATTTTTTAGAAAAAAAGAAAAAATACAGAATTAATAAATGGTGTGTGACGAATTTCGTCACACACCATTCGTAAAATTGCACATAATTATTGATTTGTCAACTTTTTAAGGAGTCCTTCGCACCCACGCAGGATATCGCGGTAGGCTGTTTCAAAGTCATCGGTATACCATGGGTCGGCGACATCACCCCGAGTGTCGGTGTAATCCATAAGGCGCGAAATCTTCGCTTCATCGTCTTCGCCTATGACATATGAGATGTTGCGGAGATTTCTTCCGTCCATACATATAACGTAGTCAAAGCTTTCGTAATCCTTGCGGGTTATCCTTTGGGCAAATTTGCCGTCGCATGAGATACCATGCTCTGAAAGCTTGCGGCGGGCGGGAGGATAAACCGGATTGCCAAGCTCCTCAGTGCTTGTTGCGCGCGATTCAATGTGAAATTGTGCGCCATGGTCAGCAACAAGTTTTTTCATGATAAATTCTGCCATCGGACTGCGGCAGATATTTCCGTGGCAGACGAAAAGTATTTTTGTCATTTTGAAGTCTCCCTATGATATGGTGGGTATATTACTTTTTCCTGATATTGAGAAGTCTTACAACCACCGGACTGAGGATGATGTTACTTCCAAGCTCGAAAAGGAAGTTTGCACCTACAAGCC
>JAZQSB010000089.1:0-3787 GCA_045629885.1 Eubacteriales bacterium
CGTGAAGGCGGCAGAACTGTCGGTTCCGGTGTTGTTGTCGGTGTTAATGCATAATTAAAACTTAATAATGCCTTTTAAACGGGTGTCGGAAAAACCGACACCCGTTTTTCCTGCTTTTCTCTTTATTTTTTGTGGAGGTTATGATACAATATATATAAATGTGAAAATTCGGAGGGTATAAATAATATGAGTGTTGTAACAATAGAAAACAATGAGCTTACCGTGAAGATAAAAACGCTTGGTGCGGAGCTTACATCCGTAAAGGATAATTCCGGCAAGGAATACATATGGTGCGGAGACCCTGCAGTCTGGGATGGTCAGTGTCCGAATCTTTTCCCGATAGTAAGCAGGCTTTGTAACCACGGTGACGGCAAATATCCACTCTGCGGGAAAATGTATGAGATGGGTATGCATGGCTTTGCGAAGACATCCCAGTTCGAGGTGGAAAGCATAGACGAGAGCAGCGCAACCTTTCTTCTCCGTTCAAATGATGCAACGCGCGCACAGTATCCGTTCGATTTTGAGTTCCGTATTGTATACACTCTTGATGGACGCAAGGTTAAGGTAGACTTTATTACGGATAACAAAACGAAGGGTGATATGTATTATTCTGCCGGTTCACATGAGGGTTTCGCAACAAACGGCGGTATTGAGAATTATAGCCTCGTACTTGATGAGGCGGAAACACTTGCAAAATATGAAGCCCTTCCGGTGGGGGGTATCAGCCAGGACGCAACACTTGTTTTTGATAATTCACGCGAGCTTAAACTTAATGACGATTTTTTTACAGTTGATGCGCTTATCTTCTTTGATATAAAGTCACGCGGTGTTGCAGTACGTGATGACCGGACGGGCGAAGCTGTTCATGTTGCTTTTCCGGGATTTGACACGCTTCTTGTCTGGAAAATGCCGGGTGGGGAGTATGTCTGCATCGAGCCATGGGCAGGTGCACCAGACCTTTCATGGAAGCCATATGATGATTTCGCAAACAAGTGGCGCATTCGTACCCTTGCTGAGGGAGAGAGTGAAACACTTACGCACACAATAACATTTTGATTTAAATGTTACGGACAGCTCATATGAGCTGTCCGACTGTTTTGCAGTTATTCATGTCCTGCGTGATTTTACCATATGCATCTGCTGTTGACAGAAAGAGCGATTTTGCATATAATTATAATTAAGAGAAGTAGGGAGATAATACAAATGGAACACACATATAAAACACGCGGCGTTTGCTCAATGGAGATTAATTTCAGCCTTGACGGTGATATTGTATCCAATGTAAGCTTTGTGGGCGGTTGCAACGGTAACTTAAAGGCGATATCAACGCTTGTTGACGGTATGACGGTATCGGAAATTGAGGAAAAGCTTCTCGGAAACACCTGCCGGGACAAGGTTACGTCATGTGCAGACCAGCTTGCACGTGCAGTGCGCGCAGCGTATGAAGAAGAAGGAAAATAAATGAAAAAAACGTATGTTACCACAATGCCGAACCATATCGGCGCTTTTTTAAAGGCAAGCCGCCTTTTTGCTTCACTGGGGGTAAATATCACCCGCGTAAGTTATAATAAAGCAGTTGATTCCCACACTCTTTTTATAGATGCTGAAGGAACTCGCGAGCAGCTTCAGCGTGCGGAGAGCGAGCTTCGCGAGATAGGATACCTCCGCAACATAACGGATGAAAAAAGCGTTGTTTTGCTTGAATTTCGCCTGCGTGACGTACCGGGCAGTGTTACCGATGTCCTAGCGCTTATAGATGAGTTCCAGTTTAATATTTCGTACATCAGTTCGCAAGAAAACGGCACAGATTTTCAGATGTTTAAAATGGGACTTTTCATCGACGGCTCGGAAAAAATCGCCGAGTTTATGTCGCGAGCGGAGGAGCTTTGTGATGTGCGCGTTATTGACTACAACCCTGCGGAAAAGGTGTTTGACAACAGCATTTTCTACAATTCATTTGTTTCAAGCCTTGCGGAGGGGATGAACCTTTCCCAAGATGACAAAAACGAGCTTCTTGTAAACGCAAATCTCGCGATGCAGATGCTTGACGAGAAGGGGCTTTCACCCTTTCGCACATTTGACAGCATAGGCAAGTTCGCAAATCTTCTCTCAGTGTGCAGAGGCGCGGCATTCAACCCCCGCATAAGCCGTCACGAGCTGACAGAAAACACGTATCTTCTGCTCATCGAGCCGCCGTGCGGAAGCAATACTGCGATAATACGAAACGGAAATAAAGCGCTTTTTGTCGACAGCGGATATGCGTGTTACCGTGAGGAAATGCTTACAATTTTGCGCCGCCTGATGCCCGATTATGACGAGCTTGATAAGGTGTTATTTCTTACTCATGCTGATGTTGACCATTGCGGGCTTGCGTCGGAATTTGATAAGATTTACGCAAGCGAAAAGACTTGTGAATGCTTATCTCTTGAATATGAGGGACACGACGGATTCCGAGAGAAAAACCCGCTTCATAAGCCGTATGTAAGAACATGCAGAATTCTGACCTCGCATAAGGCGATAAATCCACAGAAAATCATCACCCCGTGGAAATCGGAGGACGGGCAGATATCACTTCTGCGCCAGACAGGAAATTTTGAGTTTGGCGATTTAAACTTTGAAGTATATGAGGGCAAAGGTGGGCATCTCCCAGGGGAGACCGTGCTTATTGATTATTCCCACCGCATTGCTTTTACCGGCGATATATATGTAAATATTAAAGCAATGACGCCGGAACAGGCAAAGTATAACACTTATGCGCCTATTCTTATGACATCCGTAGATACCGACCCCAAGCTGTGTGCGGAGGAGCGCCGCGCTATATTACAACGCCTCGGTGCAGGAAGCTGGAAGGTTTTTGGCTCTCACGGCGGCGTGAAGGAATACAACATAAATATTGAAGAATGATAGACGGAGATGTAAAAGGTCAGTGACTTTTTTACATCTCCGTCTCTTTAAAACGTCATTGAAATCAGGTTAAATAAAAAGTATATCAGTGGAACAAGGAACGGTGCGGGAAGCATATCCGCAACCTTGAATTTCGAAATGCCGAGGATGTTAAGACCAAGCCCCACAATAATCACGCTTCCGGCACACGTTATCTCAGCGATAAGCGTCGCATCGGTAAGAATACCTTGCAGAAATCCCGCACCCAGCACAATCGTGCCCTGAAATATAAAGACAAACACCGCCGCGAGCATAACGCCTATCCCGAGTGAGCTTGCAAGCATGCACGAGGAGATAAGGTCGAGCGCGGATTTTGTGAAAATCAGTGTATGGTCGCCGGAAAGACCGGAGTTGAGAGAACCTACAATAGTCATTGCGCCGACACAAAAGAGCAGGCTGCCGGTTATAAAACCTTCCGCAACTGAGGTTTTTTCACCTGCACGGCGGAGCTTTCTCTCAAAGAAGCTTCCTACCGAATTTATCTTTCCGTCAATATCAAGAAGGGTGCCGATAATTGTTCCCAGAACCATAGAGGCAATCAAAACAATCGTGTTCGAGCCGGAGAGAGCGCCGTCTATGCCAATATAGACAGTGCAGAGACCAATCGCGGTCATTACAGCACCGGAAACGCGCTCCGGAATACCTTTTTTAAGAAGCAACCCAAGCCCTGACCCGAGAAGCACGGTAAATGTGTTTACAATAACGCCTGTCATATGTGTCATTCCTTTTCAAGTTCAATTTTGGGCGGGATAAAAAATATTTTTGTATAATGTATTCTATCATATTAATATTTGGTTGTCAAAGCCGGATGGTTGATTTTACTGTTTATATATTTTAAATAAAG
>JAZQSB010000090.1:0-2647 GCA_045629885.1 Eubacteriales bacterium
GACCGCTTGGCCTCCGACTTGCAAACATTCCGGAGTGTGACAGGCTAAAGTGCGTATCGGAGTTTTTGTCATATGGCTTGCCGTTTTCCAATACAGCAATGTCATAGTCCGGAGTATCACAGTCCACCATGCCGAAAGCAAGAAGAATCTCTGCTCCCAGCGAGCGTATGCGGTCATCTTCGTTAGCTAACCGCTCTATTTTCTTTTTTCGGTATTCCTTGCAGGAAACAAAGAACCTTTCAAAAACAGCTTTATCCCGAAGCGGAGAAACATCAAGCAAGAAAACCATAGAAATCTTCCTTTGGACTAATTTTTTGCAGTCTGTGTAGGGAACAGCTTTGAATTGTTGGTAAGAGGGAGCGATAGCTTGTAATGAATATATCCGTTTGTATCTTTTCCGTCTACAAGAATTTTTACGCTGTCTATCATAGGAAGCTCGGTCATGGTATTTACAATTGAATAAATTGCAATACCTTCGTGCAATTCATCGTGAATAACATTGTTCACAAACTCACGCGACAGGTCCACAACGCACATACCTTCGCTGACATAAACATCGTTAAGGCTGGTTCCTTCTGGAACAGCGCTTTTAAGCTTTCCGGACGAAGAGGGGGAGAGAAGGCGGGATATAACGGTGTGTTCAAGCGTTGTATCGGGAGACAGTGAAATGGTCTCGCTATCTGCTTGCAAACCGTCAAAATGAGCATTTGCAAAATATAGATTTACGGTATATACGTCATAATATGTACGTGGAGAATTAATTAGAAAGTCATTCTCATTAAACTCGCCCATAACCACGCCGTTGCAAGAAACTATAACACGGTCTATGTCACCAATGCTGCATATCGTTTTAACGAGGCTGGCGGTAGCGGCGGCCTTTGTTGTATCGGCAAGCCTTTCATAACGCGAAGAAAGCTCTGTTTTGCAGACTGTATCTGATACGGACAAAGAAAGAAGCTTTATATCGTTGGGAATAGCGGGTACAAGCTTTTTGCTTTGGGGTGTTTTTAGCTTAAGGAATGCTTCGCTTACTGCATCTTCTGTGGTGGGTGTACTGAGCTTTCCGGGCACAGAAACAAATTGACTATCATTTTCAGCGTCCAGATAATACAGGGTACACGCATTTTTTGTATCATCAGTATTATAAGAACACGAGCAAAAAAGCAAAAGCAGAGTAAAAAATAATAAAACTGTTTTCTTCATATTGGGTGTTCCTCCTCTGTCTGAAGGGTCGGAAGGACTACAGTGAAGCGTGTTCCTCCTGTTACGGAGTCGGAAATTCTGATTGTACCGCCAAAATGCTCTACATTGCGTTTAACAATGGCAAGACCAAGCCCGCTTCCACCTCTACCATCATGCTTGCGGGATTTGTCAACTCTGTAAAAACGCTCAAACACTTGTTCCCGGTATTCCGGTGCGATACCGATGCCTGTGTCATCTGTTATGAACGTACATTTGCCGTTTTTGGAAAAAAGATATATTCGGAGAGTTCCGCCCGCGTTGTTGTATTTAATTGCGTTGTCAATAAGGTTACCCACAATCTGGTTTGCGCCCTCTGTTTCTCCGGGAACGATACAGTCATCCTCAATGTAGCTTTCAATGGTTACGTTTTTATCTGCGGCAATGGGTTCAAAAGCGTTTATAATTTTGCGCACTGTTTCGGAAAGGAGAATGGGCGCATAACCTGTACGGCTTCCGTTATCAAGACGCGAAAGTACGAGAAGCTTTTCAGCAGTGTGAGACATTCTGTCAACCTCTAAAATTATATCCTCCATAAACTCGCGTACGGTTTCGGTGTCGACGTTGTCCGTCTGTGTTATGGATTCGCAAAGAAGCCGTATTGCAGCAAGCGGGGTACGAAGCTCATGGGAAGCATCAGAAACGAATGCCTGACGCATCTGCTGAACATAGTCGAGCCTTTCGTATATATTGTTAAATTCGCGTATTATAGGCGCTGTTTCATCATTGTAATTTACTGGTATTTTTTCTATTTTTTCATCATCCCGGGTTGTTCTTACTGTTTCAATCAGATGAGAAATGCGCCGGATAAGGAACCAAACAAATGCCGCACCCAAAATAAGGAAAAGCAAAATCGTAACGATACCTGATATAAACAGTGCGGGAAGCAGTGCTCTGTATATGTTCTGAAGGCTTACGTCTGTTTCAAAAATACAAACGGAACCTACTATTTTGCCGTCGGAAATAACGGGAGCAGACGCGGAGCTTTCAAGGCGCAGATTCGAAGAACTGAAATGGAAAAACTCATCGCCTTGCAAAGCGGTAACTGCTGCGGGCAGATATATAATTTTTCCTTTGTGGTTTTCAATGTTAGAACTGTCGTATATGATGTACATAGAGTTGTCCGTGACAATAACTCTGCGGTTGATTCCCGCATATGTATCAGGAATGGTAAGCTCCGCATCCTCTCCATATACGGAAAGCGACGTCGCATATTCCGACGCCGCAGCCTGAAGTTCTGTTTGTTTGGCAAGGTGTGTTGCGGTTTCTATCCTGTTTAAGATAACCGAACTCATAAAGTACACTGAAAGAATTGCCGCGATACCGCAGAGAATAAGTATCCGGAAAGAGATACTTTCTCTCAGTTTCATATTGAAAGTATGACTATGCTTTAAAATAGTATCCAACT
>JAZQSB010000091.1:0-11778 GCA_045629885.1 Eubacteriales bacterium
TGTTCATCTCGGGATGGAGAATATGGCAAAGCGAAGCTACTTAAACCTTTCCGGAGGCGAAAAGCAGCGTGTTCTTCTTGCGCGCGCCGTTGCGCAGGAGTGTGACTTTTTCGTGCTGGACGAGCCGACAAACCATCTTGACATCAGCTACCAGCTGGAGATTTTTGATTTTATAAAGCGTCTTGACATAACCGTTCTTGCGGCTATACACGACCTTAACATGGCCGCGCTTTACTGTGACAGGATATATGTTTTAAAAGACGGCAAAATCGTTCTTTGCGGAACACCGGAAGAGGTGTTCACACCTGAAAACATTTTCGATATTTACGGTGTGTATTCTTCTGTTTCAAAGAATACCAAAAACGGAAGGCTTTCAATTTCATACTTTAGCGGTTATTCAAAGAAAGGAATCGAAAGATGAAAAAGATTGTATCAATGATTCTGGCAGGAATTATCATTATCTCGCTTTTTGCAGGGTGTGCAGATACAGTGGCTGAAAAAGGAGAAAACAATATTACGCAGCAAACCATAACTCTTGATAATTACGGGCGCGAAGCTGTTATAAAAAAGAATCCGCAAAAAGTGCTTACGCTCGGTCCTAACTGCACAGAGCTTTTTGCGGCACTCGGCCTTTCCGATAAGGTTATCGGACGAAGTCTCATAAACCACAGCCGCGGGCCTCTTCCCGAGTTTGCCGATGCGGTTAATGCCATTCCGCAACTGAATTATGCCGAGGCAACGCGCGAGGCGATTCTTACTTCCGGCGCAGATTTCATATACGCGCTTGATTGGGAAATAAGCGATACCGGCTGCAATATTGAGGAAGCGAAAAGCTACGGTATGGATGTTTATGTAAATTCCGCAACGACGCTTGACGAGCAGTATAAAGAAATTTTTGATATCGGAAAGATATTTGGGATCCAGGAGCGCGCAGAGGCGTTTGTTGCAGACCAGAAAGAACGCATCTCCGCTGTGAATGAAAAATTAAACGGAAAAGAGCCGGTAAAGGTGCTTGTATATGACAGCGGAAACGACGGCGTTTTCACCTGTTCGGGAACAAACTTTGAATCGCTTCTTATCTCGCTTGCCGGAGGCAAGAACATATTCGATGACCTGACGGAAAAACAGTGGGTAACCGTAAGCTATGAAGAGGTTATAAAAAGAGAACCGGATGTAATCGTAATCCACGATTACGACTTGCCCGGTGTGGAAGAAAAAATAGCTGAAATTAAGGCAAACCCATCTCTTGCATCACTTGATTGCGTAAAGAATAACCGTTTTGTGCCGATAACTCTCGAAAGCGTGCTCCCGGGCAACCGTATGGCATATGCCGTGGAAACGCTTGCAAAGGCATTTTATCCGGAAAAGTTTAATTAAATTCTTCGCGGTGAGCCGCTTCTTGATATGCCGAGCACGCCGTAAAGCGTTCCGTTTATCTCCTGCGGTGTGAGAAGGCAAAGAACATCCGGGCGCGGAAACGGTCGTCCGGTAAGCAGGGGAACGGCAAGGCGCGTTGGAGAAAAACAGCTGTCGCAAAGCGCGTTGGTTGACCTTGCAAGTGCGGAGACGATGCTGTCGCGGTTGAGTGCATCTGAAAGAACGTCGATTTTCTTCCAGTCGGTTATATCGTTTTCGTGCTTTTTTGAGGATGTGACGGCGTATGCATATGTAATGCCGTCAAAGGAAAGCCCCTCCGCATTCAGTGATGTTTTTGTCACGCTTTTTTCCGCGCTAAAGAATGTGCCGTCAGGAGAGAGAACACCGATTAAAAACCTGCCGCCGTTTCCGCGGACGTATGCGCGGCAGATGCCGTGTAGTGATGCGTAAGTTTTGGCTGTAAGAACAATGTGAGTGTTTTCATCGCGGCATACAACGGAGCCGATAACTGACGGACCAAGATACAATGGCAGTGTTTTTTCCATACAAATCACCATATATTCTAAGTATTTATAAAAAAGAAGATAAAAAACCGCAAAGCTTCGGTATTTTCCGTTGCTTTGCGGTTTTATCGTTATTGTTGTTAAAAGAAATTAAGAAATGCTGTATGGTCCGCGGACAAGAAGTGTTGCATCGCTTGATGCCTTTATTCCGCGACCGTCAACCGTACACAGATAAAGGTGGTTTTTCTCAAGCGGCTTGCCGCCTGCAAGGTCTGCACCGGTTGTCATATCAATAAGACCCGGGGTTCCGGAGGAAACGCAGTTTGCACCTCCAAGGCGCAGAAGCGCTTCGCAGCCTACCTTTGCCGTGAGCGTCTGTCCGGACTTGAGCTTTACAAGAGCAAAGGTAGAGCTTGTGCCGGAAGGTGCGCCGATTTTTTCGGCAACCTTGTCGGCAACGCTCTGTACAAAAGCGTCATTTACAATTTCATCCGAGCTCTTGGACGTGTATTCCGAAATCTTATCGCTGATTTCGCCTGAGATTGAGCTAATCTTGTTGTCAAGCTCGGCTTCAAGCGAACCTGTTTTTTCTGCAATAATCTCATCAACCTTTTCGGAAATCTGCGGAGAGAGCACGTTGTTTATGTAGCTCAGGCTGACCAGCGGGTCATCCGAGGTTCCATATTCAGCGGCAATCGCGAAAAATCCGACGGCGATGAGTGCGGCAAGAAGTGTGGCAGATGTTATTGCTTTCCATTTTCTCTGTTTCATTTGTAACATTCCTCCGATTTTCTTTTGTTTATCAGTTCACCATAAGCCCGAAGCTGACGGCGATCGCGTTGTCAACGCGATGCATCAGGTTCTCATCAAGCCTTCCCATCTTTTCTTTAAGGCGGGTTTTATCTATTGTCCTGACCTGTTCGAGCAGAACAACGGAATCCTTTGAAAGACCAAAGTTTTTTCCACCAAGCTCAATATGGGTAGGAAGCTTTGCTTTATTTATCTGTGATGTTATCGCCGCTGCGATAACCGTGGGGCTGTGCTTGTTGCCGACATCGTTCTGAATGATGAGCACAGGGCGCATCCCGCCCTGCTCGCTGCCCACAACAGGGCTTAGGTCGGCATAGTAAATATCTCCGCGTTTTATGCTGTAATTCACCAAAATTCACGCTCCGCAGGTAATGTAGTAGCCAAAAATTTATTTCGACAACTATATTTTTCCACAGGCGCGCATATTTTAATCAGCCTTGCGAAAATTTCTAAAAATTCTCAGCTGCTCTCCGTTTCATATTATGCCGGATCCGTTATGTATGTTCTTACAACTCTTTTTGAAATCGAAGTAAGAAGCTCATAAGAGATGGTGCCGCAAAGGCGGGCAAGCTCATCGGGAGAGAGGTATTCACCGTTCTGCGCTCCGAAGAGAACAACCTCGTCAAAGGGAACGGCATCCGGGATTTCGCTGACATCTGCAAGGAAAAGATCCATGCAAATATTGCCGAGAACGGGTGCGCGTTTTCCTTTTATAAGACAGCACGCTTTTTCGGAGAGAGCTCGGTGAAGTCCGTCGCCGTATCCGCAGGAAACAACTGCAATTCTCATATCCTGCGACGCTGTAAAGCGACGGTTATAGCTGATCGCATCGCCTTTTTTTATGTTGCGTATGTCGGAGATACGGCTCCTGAACGTCATTGCCGGGCGAAGGTCAAGTCCCGGTACAGGCTTCTCTGTGGGAGAAAGACCGTAGAGGATAAGACCCGGCCGGACACACGAGAGATGTGCCTTATTATAGTTTACCACACCTGCGCTGTTTGCGCAATGGCAAAATTCAAATGTTTTTCCGCGTTTTTCAAGAATGTCAATCACGCCGAGAAAACAGTTAAGCTGCTCTTCTGTAAACGTGGTGTTCTCGCTTTCCGCTTCGGAAAAATGAGTGAATATTCCATCCGCCAAAAGGCAGTTAAGTCTGGTAATTTTTTCTGCCTTATCCGCGGCATCTTCAATATATGCTTTGTGCGCATATATGCCCAGACGCGTCATTCCCGTATCAAGCTTTATATGCACGGAAAGCTTTTTATTTTCTTTGCAAAGCTGGGAATCAAGAAGGCGTGCGTATTCAAGGCTGGGTACGGTCTGGATAATGCCGTTATCAGAGAGCGTTCCTGCAAATTCCGGCGGAGTAGCACCGAGAATCATAACCGGTGTGTGTATGCCCGCAGTTCTCAGCTGTAGCGCCTCATCAATGCACGCAACAGCAAGGATGTCGGCACCGAGCTTTTCGTAAAGCTTTCCGAGCACTTCGGCACCGTGACCGTAAGCGTCTGCCTTTATTACACAGATTATTTTTTTGTTTTTGGTAAATCTTTTGATTTCGCGGAAGTTGTGTTCAATATGCGATAAATTGATAACGGCTTCCGCTCTTTTTATCATGTTTGTCATTGTAGCTTGTGTTCAGCCCTTTCAAATTTACACTGTATAACGCGTTCTCCGTCAGAGAAAATTTCGGCATACAGGGGGAGTAAATCATCTTTTGAAAACCACGAGCGCACCTCAACTGCAGAGGCTTCTCCGTTGCTTTTAGAGATTATGAGATATGCGTCGCGGTCAAATATTTTTGTGGTTGACTGCTCGCTTATATTTCCTCCAGTCCAGTGCTTCATAAGAACCGGTACGGTGGAAAGCGGGGAAAGATTATCCTCATTCAGTCTTCCCATTTCAAGGTTTGCTCCGTCAAAGTTTATTGTTGAAAGCTCTCCCGTTACGGTAAAACACATCCCGGCAATTTCATCCGGAGACACCACACACGCACGGTCGTTGCCCTCGCGATTGTATGTATAGTCAAGGATAAAGATTACCTCGCGCGCGGGGAAATGCGCCGTAATATTCGTCCGGTAGCTTGCCGAAACAGTGTTCCGCATCGCTTCGGTGACAGCGTCTGCACTGCTTCCGCCCGAAGAGCATGAGGAGATAATCGTGAACGTTAGGAATATCGGGAGTAAAACAAAAAGTTTTTTCAATCTTCTTGCCTGACCTTCTTCATAACCGATTTGAGGGTACACAGCATATCCGTGGGGGTCATTGAATATTCGCCGTGAATTTCTGCGGCAAGGTCTCCTGCCGCGCCGTGCAGCCACACTCCAGTATATGCTGCACGAATTGGAGGTATGCCCTGACCGATTAAAGAAGTGATGATTCCGGCGAGCACATCGCCGCTTCCGCCTTTTGCCATACCGGGGTTTCCTGTAGTGTTGGCATAGAGGTTTCCGCTCTCATCTGCACATAATGTACGTCTGCCTTTAAGGACGAGCGTGCATTTGTTTTCTTTTGCAAAGTTTGCGGCAAATTCCTCGCGCCGGTCATGTGAAAACGCGGGGACGAGCCGCGCAAATTCACCTTCGTGTGGGGTTAGAATAAGACTGCGCAGAGAATCCTTAAGCGAAAGATTAAGACTCGCCGCAATTGTTATTGCATCCGCATCAAGAACAAGCGGAGAAGTGCCTGAAAAAACAAGTTTCTTCACAAGCTTTTCGCTTTTGTTTGAAATCCCCAGCCCACATCCGAGTAAAACTGCATCGTTTTTCATTTCACCGCTGCTTCGCGGCACAAGAATAGGCTCGTTAAGCTTTGCCGCGAGAATCGGACGGATTTTTTGCGGGACAGAAAGAAAAACAAGTCCGCTGCCGGTGTTTACTGCCGCCTGAGCTGAAAAGTAAGCGGCACCGGTGTATTTTTCGCTCCCGCAGAAGAGAAGAACGCGCCCGAAATTGCCCTTGTGCGCATTTCTGTCACGGACGCGGAGAAAGATGCTGTCATTTGTAATCTCTGTAAGCATAGCGTATCTCCTTTTTACAGAAGGTCTGCTAAATTTATAATTTTTTTATCTCTGTCTATTGCATAGTTGCGTGTGAATGCCGTGCCGCTTGCTTCGCGGACGAGATAGCACAGAAGAACATCGGCTTCGTCCACAAGCCGGCGGTTGCGCAGATGCATACAAAACTGGTTGTATTTATCTGCTATATAAATAACTTCGTCAGCTTTTTCTATAACCTCATTGTATCTGCGCTGCGTTGCCGCAGGCCAGCGATCCGTCTGGCTCCGGCACGGAAGAATCATTGAGAGAGAAATGTCCGCACCGCTTTTTTTCTTTTCGAGCACAAGCTCTGCTGCAAGAAGGTCAAACCCCATTGCTCCGCCGCTGCAAAAGCGAGTAATGCCTGAGGCGATAAGTGTGTCCACCGTCTCGGAAAGAAGTTCGGGAAGAGATGCGGAATGCATTGTATAGATTTGTCTGTGCCCGGAAAAGGAGCATACGGAAGCGTCCATTTTTCAGTGTTCCTTTAAAATAAAATTGATGTTTATATTGTATCACATTTTATGAACAAATGTAAGAGGATTTATTGAAAAATTATAAATTAAGCTTCAAGTCTCCTTCTCGTATCCATCCGGCTTTGCGGAGAAGCCAGCAGATAAGAGGACAGATGATCGCCGGAAGGATTATGTGGCAGAGCAAAAGCCCGCCCCACTGCAAAAATCCGATTGAAATTCCGTCGCTTATCCAGCCGGTATACATACCTATTTGCCCTACAAACCCGCAGGTTCCCATGCCTGAGGAAACGGGTGCGCCGTCCATCTGCAACGCGAAAACGCACGTTGATACGGGTCCGACAATTGCGGATGTGAGAATGGGAGGAATCCATATTTTGGGATTTTTCACGATATTGCCCATCTGGAGCATACTTGTGCCGATTCCCTGAGCGAGAAGTCCGCCCCAGCTGTTTTCCCTAAAGCTCATAACCGCAAAGCCTACCATCTGTGCACAGCATCCTGCAAGTGCCGCGCCGCCGGCAAGACCGGTAAGCGAAAGCCCTGCGCATATTGCCGCACTGGAGATGGGAAGCGTAAGCGCGATACCAACGATAACAGAAACGAGTATGCCCATAACAAACGGGTGAAGCGTAGTTGCATACATAATAAGCTCGCCGATATATGATGCAGCTGTTCCTATCGGTTTGGCAACAAGCATTGCAAAAAGACATCCTGAGCAGACCGTCACAATAGGCGTTACAAGAATATCAAGCTTCGTTTCACGGCTTACGGCTTTTCCAAGCTCTGATGCGACAACGGTGACGACAAGAACGGCAAAAGCCCCTCCGGCACCGCCTAGCGCGTTTGCCGCAGTTCCGACTGCGGTCAGGGAAAAGAGTACAAGCGGCGGGCAACAAAGTGCATAACCTATCGCAACTGCCATCGCTGCACCCTGCACGCTTTTTGCATAGTCACCAACCGCAGCGAGAATATCAATGCCAAACTGCGTACCGAGCGTTGAAAGAATAGTTCCGATTAGAAGTGATGCAAAAAGACCCTGCGCCATCGCGCCGAGTGCATCAATAAAATACCGCTTTGCGGAAATTTCGATGTCCTTGCGTTTTAAAAAATCCTTTATTTTCATTTTACTGCTCCTTATTCTGCGGGCGGATTATTTCGCCGCGGGTGTTTATGTAGTGGTATATCGGATTGTGTCTTTCAGAACTGTAGTAGTCATTATACCAGTAATATCCGGCTTTTGCAATTCCATCCTTGGTAAAATCCTCAGCATAGGGCATATCAAGCTCAAATATGGTTTCGCCTTTTTCATCAAGGTATTTATAACCTTTATCCAACGCTACGCGTATCGGTCCCTTTTCTGCATACAGCTGTGGATAAAGCTGGGCGGGGTCTGTGACAAATTCACCGGCTTCGTTGATGTACACAGCCTCGTTATTCTCAGTCCATACGCGGGCGAGACCGCATACTGAAAAGTCATTTGCGTGTCTAAACTGCGGTTCAATAACTATGCTTCCGAGCTTGTCAATGTAACCCCATCTGCCGTCGCGTGCGTTGCCGATGCGCACTCGTGCAAGGCTGTTTGCGGCAAAATCCTCTGCTTCATCAAAAGCGGGGGATATGACGAAAACTCCGGATTTGTCGATATAACCCCACTTGCCGGATTCAAAATCGCCGACACGTACGCGCGCAAGTCCGTTGTCAGAAAAAGTACTTACAAAATCGTACTGCGGTTTTATCACGCATCTTCCGCGCTCATTGTAATAGCCGGATTGGGTATAATAGTTAAATCTTTTAATATCGGGATCACAAAGCGGCATAAGCCCGCAACTCCAAGTTCTGCCATAAAAACTGAATTTTGGCGGGAGGATGTATTTTCCGGTTTTATCAATGGCTCCTGTTCCGGTTTCGTCCTTGTCCACTACAATTGCAAGACCGTTGTCGGAAAACAACTCGGCATAGGCAAAGTGTGGGGAGATTACCTCTTTGCCGTCCATGGTACAGTAGCCATACAGCTTCATTTCCTCATCATAGTACGGAATGAGAAACGGAGAGGGAGACTCGCGAAGGTGCCACGACAAGAAAAGCAGTGTGGCGCACAAAAGTGGAAGATATAGCTTTTTCATTGGCAGAATCTCCTTTTGCGCAAGCTATTCGAATTTGATTGCGCTAAGATAGTTCAAAAGCTTTTTGTCAGAAACATCACATATAACATCAAACAGCTTATGTATATCGTGAATTACGGCACCGCGCTCAATAAGATCATCTATAAGTTTGAGAAGACTGTCGTAAAATCCGTTCAGATTAAGAAGAACAATCGGGGTGGAGAGGCGCTGCAGATATTTGAGAGTGAGAACCTGAAAAAATTCGTCCATTGTGCCGATTCCTCCGGGTGCAATAAGGAATATGTCGGCATGCTTTTCCATAAGCGTTTTTCGCTCGCTCATTGTATCTACCAGTATAGTGTTATCACAGTCAAAAATTTCCTCAAAGTCGCCTATGAAGTCGGGAGAGATGCCCATAACATATCCACCGCGTTCTTTCACGCCTCTTGCAACAGCACCCATACAGCCGGTTGCGCCCGAGCCGTAAACGAGTGAAAAACCGTTTTCGGCGATTATGTTGCCGAGCTTGTATATTTCGTTTTTGTAAGCATCGGGGATTCTTTCGGATGCTCCACCGTATACGCATACATAATATTTTCTTGACATAGTTCATATCCTCCCATATATATTTACTCTATTTTTTCGTTGATTTGCGGGCATATTTATCGCACAAATCATTAATCTGGTCTGTGAATTTCGCAAGCTCCTTGTTGGTTAGTCCGCGACTCTGCTCAATAACCGTTTTAAGGCGCGTATATGCAGCCATAAGGCGGTCGAAGGCAAGGTTTGCACGCCTGCGTCCCTCCGACACTTTTGTGAGCTTGACAATTTTCCCCCTTGCGGTGCATTCGCCGCTTGCAAGGTCGTATTCATCGCCGCTATAAGGCGCGGCTGAAGGATATCTGAGTTTGTTATATATTGTTTGAGAAAAGCCGTCGCAGATTATGTCATCGCCGTGATTCACAAAAACCTTTTTCGGAGGAGTTTTCATGCCGGAAAGCCAGGAGAGAAGCATATCTCTGTCGGCGTGTCCGCTTATTCCGACAATGGATTCAATGCGGGCTTTGACCTGTATCTCTTCACCGAAAAGATTAACCGTTTTCGCACCGTTAACAAGCTTTCGTCCGAGCGTTCCATCTGCCTGATATCCGACAAAGAGGACTGTGTTGTTTTCCTTCCATAAATTGTGCTTGAGGTGATGGCGTATGCGTCCGGCTTCACACATTCCCGATGCCGATATGATAACCTTCGGTATTATGTCAAAATTGATTGCGCGCGATTCTTCGGTTGTAACGCTGAGCCTGAGTCCCGGAAAAGATATCGGGTTGATGCCTTTTTTGATAAGCTCAAGTGTCTCATCATCGTAATAATCAAACAGATTATCCTGATATATCTTTGTTGCCTCTGCTGCAAGGGGTGAGTCAACGTAGACAATAAAATTTTCAAAACCGCGGATAAGCCCTTGTTCTTTTATTATGCGGAAGAGGTATAAAAGCTCCTGCGTTCTTCCGATTGCGAAGGAGGGGATAACGAGATTCCCACCCTTTGAAAAGGTTTCGCGCATTATTTTTGTGAGCTGAGAAATATAGTCTGGGCGCTCGCCGTGAAGCCTGTCGCCGTAGGTTGATTCTATGACAACATAGTCTGCATCTGGGGGATTTTGAGGGTTACGGATAAGTGGTCGGTCTATGTTGCCGAGGTCACCTGAGAATAGAAGTGTGCGAGTCTCTCCGTTTTCGGTTATTGTAAAGTGTATGCTTGATGAACCCAGCAGATGCCCGGCATCGGAAAAGCTTACCGTTATTCCCGGGAATATTTCTTGTGGCTCATTATATCCGCAAGCTTTGAATAATTCAAGCGTTGCTGTTGCATCGGTAATGGTATATGCCGGAAGATAAGTGTCCATTCCGGCACGTTTGGCTTTTCTGTTGCGCCACTCTGCCTCCTGCTCCTGAATATGGGCGGAATCCAGAAGCATTATATTGCACAGCCGGTGAGTTGCCTTTGTGCAGTAAACAGGTCCGGTATATCCTTTTGCCACCAGCGCAGGTATCATTCCTGAATGGTCGATATGTGCATGAGTGAGACAGATGGCATCAATGCCGGACGGAAAAATCGGAAGCTGTGCGTTTTGATATGTATCGTTGCCTTGTTCCATACCGCAGTCTATTAGAATATGCTTCCCGCAGGCTTCGAGAAGTGTGCAGGAACCTGTAACCTCATGGGCAGCGCCAATAAATGTTAGCTTCATAATATCCTCCTGTCTGTCGGTTGATACCGTCTGGATTTTCATACGGATGAAAGGTGAGAAGATTTTACCTCTATAATTATATTATATGATAAGTAGACCTGTTTTTCAAGCGGGACAGTGAAAAACTCTCACTTTACAAAGAAGCCGAAATATAATATAATATTTTTTATAGTGAGGTTAATTATATAGTGAGGTTAATTTTGATGAAAATGAAAAAGCAGAGCATTATTTACGCCGTTACAGTTATTCTTTCAGTACTGTTTATTCTTATCGGTCATATAGTGTGCCATCCAGCAGGTTTTACCGTGGGTGTTGAGGATTATTACCGTGCCGAGGTGACAGGGGTCGGAGATATTGAGGAAGCCGCGTTCAGCCTTGATGATGGCGAGGCGATGGTCTTAAACAAGCGCATAACCTTCTCCGCGCTTATGAAAAGCGGACCCTATAAAGGCGATACGGTGCAGGTCGTTCAGGATATTGACGATATGTATGCCTACCAGCCACGCGATGTTAAGGTAGGGGATAAGGTTCTCGTTTCCCGCCCGGGCTACGATATGGAAAACGGCGCAATGGGGCAGGATGCCGAGTGGGTGTTTATTGAGCATAACCGTATTCCGTCGCTTGTGTGGCTTGTTGTGATATTCCTGCTTCTGATTGTTATAATCGGTAGGAAAAAGGGAGTTTCAACAATTGTTTCGCTTATTTTCACTGTGCTTTCGATTTTTCTTGTCTACATACCTTCCATATTAAAAGGCTATAACATATATTTGATGACGGTTATAGTATGCATGTTCTCAATATTCATGAGCCTTATCGTAATAAACGGCTGGAATTTAAAAACCGTTTGCGCAATACTGGGCAATGTCGCAGGAGTTGCAATTGCCGGGATTCTTGCATATATCATGCATAAGATTCTCGGTATGACGGGTATGATTGATGAGGACTACGTTATGCTTACGCTTATGGATAATCCGGTAGATCTTCGCGCAGTGCTGTGGGGCGGTGTTGTCATCGGTGCGCTGGGTGCAATAATGGACGTTGCAATGTCTATTTCCTCTGCGATGAAAGAGCTTAACGATGCAATGGAGAAAAAGACATTCTTCCGTATGCTGAACTCCGGAATGAACATCGGGCGCGATGCGATAGGAACAATGACAAACACTCTTATTCTTGCATACATAGGTGGAGCGCTTGCAACCGTGCTTCTGCTTGTAGCATATAA
>JAZQSB010000092.1:0-4333 GCA_045629885.1 Eubacteriales bacterium
GACCTGGGCTCTTGACTTTTATAACCCAGACGGCAACCGTTCCTTTGCTCTGATATCAATGTGCATTAAGGACGACCCTGAACAAAGCATTGAGAAGCTTGCGCTTCGTGTTGCGAAGCATAAGTCGGTTTCTCCGACAAGTGCTCTAAAAGTTCTTTTGAATCTTAAGCAACGCGGGCAGCTGGGATATTACGATAACATTACTCGACATTTTATAAAATGGAAGGAAACGGAGGTTACGGATGGACTGGAAAGTATGTGCAATTGAAGATCTTAATAACTATAAATTTATGAAGCTGGGAATAATTAATTCAAAAGAGCGCCTTGCAATTATGGATGCCGGAATAAAAACCTCGCTTCCCACAAACAAAAAACGCGGTATGCAAAACTCTCCGGAGCTTATAGATTCCGCCATAGAAGCCAATAAACTGCGCCAGAACATCGCATCGGCACAAAGCATAACCAAACTCATCGAACGTGCGCTTAATTCCCTCACCGAGCTTGAACGCGACATTCTCGGCAAATTTTACATGGACAGCAATCCTAAACCGGCAAGCGTCCTTTCAAATGAGCTCGGATTTTCCGTGCGGTCTCTTTACCGTGCACGCGATGAAGCGCTTGAAAAATTCACTCTCGCCATGTACGGTGTTGCTGCTTCATAAACAACGCCGTGGCAGACTATTACAAGTCTCTCCTTTCTATTATAATATAGCGAAAGCCTCCGCAACGGAAATTACTGTTGCGGAGGCTTTTGAATTTAAATTATTCAATTGCACCCATTGAAAGAGATTTCTTCGGGCATGCATCAATGCATATGCCACAAAGTGTGCACTTTTCGCGGTCTATTGACCATGTTTTGTTTGCACGGTCAACCATAATTGCCTCGTTGGGACACTTCTTTGCGCAGAGCGTGCAGTATACACAGCTGTCAGAGCAGACAACGCCTTCTTCGACCTCTGCAAAGGAGAGGCACTTCTTTGGGCACTTGTCGATACAGATGCCGCACTTTACGCACTTCTCTTCATCGACTTCCCAAGTTTTGTTGGCACGGTCAACCGTAATTGCACCTTCCGGACACTGCTTTGCACAGAGCGTACAGTAAACGCACGCATCGCCGCAGGTAAGCTTTCCTGCAACCTTTTTCTTTATACGTGAGCCGCGTGAAATGAGGTCTGCCGGGTCGGTTGCTACCATGTGGTAGTCACTTGTTAACTCAATTGCATCAGTTGAGCAGAAGTCCTGACACATTCCGCAGAAGGTACACGATGTAAGGTCAAATTCATAGGTAATCTTCTCACCCTCGGGAACATCTTCACTTGTTCTTGTGATTGCGCCGGGTGAACAGACCTTGATGCACATTCCGCAGTTTACGCACTTTTCTGCATCGTAAGCAATTCTTCCACGATATTTAGGTGCGGCCTCAACCTGCACCTTTGGATAGTTTACTGTGCTCGGTTTTGAAAAGAGGTTACAAACAGCTTCTTTTAAGAACGGAAATGAGAATTTCATTTGTACATTGCCTCCCTCTTCTCAGCAAGAATTTCTGCAGCCTTGGCAAGACCTTCGATAATGGCCTCGGGCTTCGGCGTGCAGCCTGCGATTGAAACGTCAACGTGTGTGTAGTTTTCAAGCGGACCCTCAACGGAGTAGCTTCCTTTGAAAACGTTACACGAGCGCGGGCAAGAGCCGATAGACACAACGCACTTCGGCTCAGGAACCTGCTCAAGCGTACGGATAAGACGCTCTTTTGACTGGCTTGTGATAGGACCGGAAACAACTACGATATCAGCGTGACGCGGTGTTCCTGCAAGCTTAAAGCCGAAACGCTCGGCATCATAGCGCGGGGTAAGAACCGCTACAAGCTCAATATCACAGCCGTTGCACGAGCCTGTGTTGATATGGTAAATCCACGGGGATTTTGCCATACTTTTTGTTATAATTTTCTTAAACATATCGCTTTACCTCCCTTACAGACCAAGCCATACAAGGATAAGGCTTATTGCCGCAAGAGCGGTAACAACCGTCCAGTAGAACTTGAAGAGATGCTCAATCTTAAGACGTGCGCATATCGCATGAGCAAGCGTCATGCAGACTACCGTAAGAACAGCGCAGATTGCGACGAGAATGATCGCATTAAGCGCGATATAGCCTGTATCTATTCCGCCAAAGAACAGCACGGTGAAGAGCGATGTCATAACAAACATCTTTATTGCCGTGTTGAGCTTGAAAACTGCAAGCGGTGCACCGCTGTATTCTACAAGCGGACCTTCGCAGATTTCAGTCTCAGCCTCTGCAACATCAAACGGCTGTGTTCCAACCTCGGCAGGGATGACAAGGAGCATCGCTATTGCCGCCGGGATAAGCGCCCAGTGGGAAATGAGAAGTCCGTTTGTTGTCTGCCAGTCACCGATTTCGCCGAGCGAAAATACGAGGCTGTCTCCGCCGACCTTTTTTGCAACTGCAAGAAGGACAACAACGAGCGGAAGCTCGTAAGCCATCATAGTTACCATCTCACGCGAAATGCCGATACCGGCATAGGGTGAGCCGGATGCCGAACCGCCAACGATAAGTGCAACGGCAGGAATTGTGAGAAGATAAAGAACGATGATGAGGTCACCGTTTGTGGAAAACGGGCTGTAACCGAACACCGGAATGAACAGCATAAGCACAACAAGGCTTACGAAGCCAAGCACCGGTGCGATAAGGAATGCCTTGCGATTTGCCGCATGGGGGATTATAGTTTCCTTGCCCATAAGCTTGAAAAAATCATAAGTCGGCTGCAGAATCGGCGGACCCTTGCGCTTTTGCATACGCGCGAGGATTTTTCTGTCGATTCCGGCGAGCAAAAGACCAACGACTACTGCAAAGAGCAATCCCGGAAACACCAAAACAGACCATGCGTTAGTAAGAATAGTAATTATAGTTTCCACTTTCACTCACCTCCCTTAGTGTACAAACACGAACATAAGCACCGTAATGAGTGCCGCACCGACAACCGCATAAAGCGCATAATCGTTTACAACACCGGAGTGCATGCCCTGAATGAATTTAAAATAACCCTTAAAGTCATGCTTGAATCCCCAGAAGAGGTCAGAGCCTGCAACATGGGAATGAGCACTCTGCTCACCGCCGAAGAACGTTGCATACTTGCCGTCCTCAGAATCAGCTTCTGTCTTTGCAAGCACGCGACCGCGCGTCTTGTCGCCAGTAAGGATAACAATGCAAACCGCAATAAGAACGATTGCAAAGAGAACAAGCCACAGAACGGGGTTCCAGAGAGTAAGCACGACATCATTTGCAGCGTAATCTGCCATGCCTGCAGTAGCTGCTGTTCCCTCACCCATCATCTTGTCGATATAATTCGTAACGTTGAGAACTGCCTTTGCTGCCGGAGCGAGGAGGAAGCGCTCAACAAAGTTATAGAATACACCGGAGAGAATGCAGAGAGCGGACATAATCCACATCGGAACACGCATTGAAAGCGGAACTTCCTTTGCGTCCTCAAGGTGCTTTGGAAGCTGACCGAAGAATACAGCCTGAGTTACCTTGATAAACGATGCAAGCGTCATAACAGAAACGACGAGTGCAACAATAGTTACAAATGCGTAAGCAAAGTTGCCGGTAACAGCCGCTTTCTGATATGTAGCCTGGTAAATCATCCATTTTGATGCAAAGCCGTTAAACGGCGGAAGTCCCGAAATTGAGAACGCACCAACGAGGAAGCAGATTGCGGTTTTCGGCATCTTCTTTGCAAGACCGCCGAGCTTGTCGAGGTCGGTCGTTCCAGTAGCGTAAAGCACAGCACCCGCCGTGAGGAACAGGAGTCCCTTAAAGAGCGTGTGGTTCATTGCGTGGAAAAGACCTGCCTCAAGACCGAGAACGGTCGCAAGACCGATTGCCGTGATTACATAGCCTATCTGAGAAATACTGTGGAAAGCAAGCAGACGCTTGAAATCATGCTGGGCAAGAGCCATTGTTACGCCAACAAACATTGTTACCGTGCCGAACGTTGCAAGCATGAGCTGAACAGATGTCAGATCCATTGCACGGAAAATGATATAGACAAGTCTTATCATACCGTAAACGCCCGCCTTGTTTACCATACCGGAGAACACCATTGAAATTGATGTCGGAGCCGTCATGTAAGCATCAGCTGCAGGAGCGTGGAACGGAACGAGATATGACTTCACGCCAAAGCCCGAGAACATTAGCGCAAACGCGGTGATGCTTGTCGGGGTAAGACCATTTGCAAGGGCTGCGGAAATCTGTGCCATATTAAGCGTGTGGCACTGTGCGTACAGAAGCGCAATACCTGCAAGAGTCATTGACGAGC
>JAZQSB010000093.1:0-8394 GCA_045629885.1 Eubacteriales bacterium
AAGAAGGCAAGGATGAAAAAAAGATAGGCGACCGCCTTTTCAGGCTTGGTGACCGCGTTATGCAGATAAAGAACAACTATAATATAAACTGGTACGGAATGTACGGCGGTGAAGTTGGTTACGGAATATTTAACGGTGATATCGGCGAGGTTATAAGTATTGATACCCGGGATGAAACACTGACCGTCAATTTCGATTCCCGCCTTGTCCATTATCCGTTTTCAAATCTTTCCGAGCTTGAGCTTGCGTATGCAATGACGGTTCATAAATCGCAGGGAAGTGAATTTCGCGCCGTAGTTCTAGTTGCATGTGACAGCTCTCACGCGCTGCTGCACAGAAGCGTGCTGTATACGGCAATGACTCGTGCAAGAGAGTTGCTTATAATCGTAGGTGATTTTGGCGTAGTTAAATATATGGCAGAAAATAATAAACAAAGAAGCAGATACAGCGCGCTTAAAACGCGTATAAAAGAGCTTCTCAGCTGATATTATGTACGTGAGGAGGCAAGGCAGTTTGAAAATTACAGAGCTTATAGCAAAATATTTATTTCCTCCAAAGTGTGTATTCTGCAGACGCGTTCTTGAGAAAGACGGTGTGTGTGAAAAATGCAGAGATACACTTCCTTATAAAATTCCTCAGGAATCCAAAGAAAATATAATGTTTGTTGACGGCGTATGGTCATGTTTTCGTTATAAAGGGGATGCAAGAAATGCGATTATAAGATATAAGTTCGCAGGTCTTTCGAAATATGCTGTCGATTTTTCTGAATTTCTTGAGGAATGTATTAATTCAAATCTTGATGGGCAATATGATATTATTTCATGGGTTCCGCTCAGTAAAAAGAGAAAAAGGAACCGTGGGTATGACCAGGCGCAGCTTCTGGCTCTAGAGATTTGCAATCGTATGGGAACGGAACCGGTGCGGACTCTTGTGAAATGCCGGGATTCCGCGCCACAGTCACGCCAGACGGATGCCGCAGGAAGAAGAGCAAACATTCTCGGCGCATATGAACTTTCAGGTGCCGATGTTACGGGAAAACGCATAATTCTGATTGATGATGTGTTCACTACGGGAAGTACTGTCAGTGAGTGCGCTCGCGTTTTGAAAACGCATGGTGCCCAAAAGGTGTATGCTGTAACAATTGCTGCCGCCGGACACGGCAAAAGGTGACATTTTTTATTATTTAACGTTTGGATTTAACAAATTAGTTCTTGTAAGCAGTATTTATTTGTGATATACTATATTGGAAAATGAATTTAAGAAGAAAAAATGAGGTGGAAAGTAATGGTTTTTAGCAGAGATATCGGAATTGATTTGGGTACTGCATCTATCCTCGTATACGTAAAAGGAAAGGGGATCGTATTGCGTGAACCGTCCGTTGTGGCGGTTGATAAAGCAACAGATAAGGTTTTAAAGGTTGGAATTGAAGCTCAGAAAATGCTTGGTCGTACACCGGGTAATATTATCGCTATCCGTCCTCTCCGCGGCGGTGTTATTTCTGACTATGAAATGACAGAGCATATGATTAAGAATTTTATTCGCCGTGCAATGGGTGGTTTCAGCCTTATAAAGCCGCGTGTTGTAATCTGCGTTCCGAGCGGGATAACTGAGGTTGAAGAGCGTGCGGTTATTGATGCAGGTCGTCAGGCGGGAGCAAGAAGCGTGTTCCTTATTGAAGAGCCAATTGCAGCTGCAATTGGCGCAGGCATCAAGATTGCAGAGCCGGACGGTAATATGATTATTGATATTGGCGGCGGAACAACTGATGTTGCGGTTATCTCTCTTTCAAATATCGTCGAATCTTCTTCGATAAAGATGGCGGGTGATGATTTTGATGAATATATTATCAAATACATACGCCGCAAGCACAATGTGCTGATTGGTGAGCGTACGGCAGAAGATCTTAAGATTAACATCGGTTGCGTTTTCCCGCGTCCTGAGGAAATTTCTATGGAAATTAAAGGTCGTTGCCTTATGACGGGACTTCCGCGTATATTCACGGTAACATCAAGCGAAATGTATGAGGCGCTTGAGGAACCTGCAACAAGAATCGTTGAGGCCATTCACAGTGTGCTTGAGCGCACTCCCCCTGAGCTTGTAGGTGATATTTCTACAAACGGTATTGTTCTTACGGGCGGCGGGTCTCTTGTATGGGGCTTTGCAGAGCTTATCCAGTCAAAAACGGGTATTGACACCCGCGTTGCAGACGAGGCTGTTTCCTGCGTTGTTTACGGAACGGGGAAAACTCTTGATGAGCTCGGCAATATGACAGACGGAACGCTCAATCTTTCGAGAAGAAAGCAGATGCTTTCCTGAAATTAAAGTATAACTAAAATCCCTGTGACAGCTTTTGTGCTGCCGCAGGGATTTATAATATCAAAATCTGATTAGAGCATTATTTCTTTATTGCGCGTGCTTCAAGATAAAATCTCTTGTCCCAAGCGTCTCCCATGGAGAAGGTCTTTCTCGGAAGTGCCCCATCACAGATGACAGTGGGGAAAAATGAATCCTTGGAAATTACGGGAAGAATAAATCCTGCATTGCCGGATTCTGCACCGAGACGGTTTACAACATCCTCACCATGGATATAATCCACTTTTCCGCCGTTTTCTTTGAGATAATCGTCGATGAACTTCTGTAAAGAACCGACTGTAAGGTTGGATTTCGGATTTGCAATTCCGATTTCCTCGGAACCGTTTGCTGTAATCATAACGAACTTTTGTTCCGCAGTATCTGAAAGTTCGTAATATTTAGAAAGGGCTTTGCGCATTTTGACCGGATCAATGTCAAAAACAACCCTGTGGATGGCTTCAAACTCAAGGGAGGTGTCGTGAAGGTTGACAAGCTCACAAAGAGCGTAGCGTGCCGGATGTGTTTCATATTCAGAGGGGGAGAGCGTTTCCTTAACGAGACGCCAGCATTCTTTTGCTGTTGCAAGTGAGTGGTTTCCGTCACCCACTGCAAACTGAAGAACTCCTTTTTCTGAAACGTTATATTTTTTATTGAATGTTGCTTCATCGGCAAGTGCTGCCAGTGCGGCATCAATGCGTTTTTCCTCATCATCGCTTACGAAATATCCGCGGATTGAGCCGGAGTTTTCCATAAGTTCGAAATCATATGCAACCGAAAGGTTGGCATCGGAGAGCGGCTCAATAACACTTTTTTCCGCATCGTCAATGAGAAGCATTATGTGGGGAATTTCAAGCTTTGCATTCTTGCGGATTTTAACGCGCGGGGGAATACGCTCAAGAACAGTTCCTTCTGTAGCACGGATTTTAGACTGGGAGCCGGGCATATAGTCGTACTCCTCAAGGTCAACAACACCCATAAGTCCCCGGCGAATTTTTCCGTTTCTCTGTGTGCGTTCAACGTATATGTATTTTGAAACCTTTTCAGCGAAAATTCCGCTTGCTATGTATTCTGCCATAGAGCTGTTGATGCTCTCTATTCTTGCATCTCCGTCTTCACCTTCCAGATAAATTTCAGGGAAAGTAAGGTGGAGTGTAGACGGTGCATCTCCGACAAACTTTGAAACACTTGCCCAGTACTCCGGTTCTGAGGTGTATTGGTCGCACGCAACAACGCTCCATTTTTTCATATCTGTTTCGCTTTTTGGGAGAAGGATATCTCCGGGAGCAAAAACTTTTTTACTCATAAATATTCACCCTTTGTTTTATTTAATATGAAAATAAGTATACCATATTTATTCCGTTTCTGCAAGGAAAAATAAAAAAGCTAAGTTTAAATAAAATTTAATATTTTTCCTGTTGACATTTGGGATTTATGTGGTATAATTATATATGCAATTGCGGGAGTGACTCAGTGGTAGAGTGTCACCTTGCCAAGGTGAAAGTCGCGAGTTCGAATCTCGTCTTCCGCTCCAAACCGGCTTGATTTCAAGTCGGTTTTTTCTCTTATATGGATGCCCGCCCGGAATTAAATTCCGGGCAGACTATATGAAAGAACAAACGTAAAATATGCCGACCGCCGTGAAGGTCAGAGGGAGAACAAGCCGCCTGCAAGACTCGTCGTTTGTTCTGCTCATTATTAAGTTATGCCGTGGTGCACAAAAATGTTCGTTGACCGTGACTCACGGTTTGGTGTATAATATGTAAGCAATAAATATAAGGAGGTATAATAAATGATTAAGGTATCCCCATCGATTTTATCGGCTGATTTTGCAAACTTGGAAAAAGAAATGAAAAGGCTCGAAGCTGCAGGTGCGCATTGGGCACACGTTGACGTTATGGACGGTCACTTCGTTCCGAATATTTCAATCGGCGCACCGGTTGTGAAAGCTATTTCAAAGGTTTCGAATCTTCCGCTTGATGTACATTTGATGATATCGGATCCGGATTTTTATCTTGATGATTTTATAAAGGCAGGCTCGCATATAATTACGATACATGAAGAATGCGATTCAGATGTCGGTAAAGTTCTTGCACGCATCAAAGAAGCTGGCGTGAAGTGCGCGCTCTCAATAAAGCCGAACACTCCGGTATCTGCACTTGAAAAGTATATTGATGTTCTTGATATGGTTCTTATTATGACGGTTGAGCCGGGGTTTGGAGGACAGAAGTTTATTGATTCGTGTCTTCCCAAAATTGCCGAAGCACGTGCACTTATTGATGCGCGCAATCCGTCATGTCTTCTTGAAATCGACGGAGGCGTAACATGTGATAATGTAGCCGTTGCAAAAGCTGCAGGCGCAAATGTCATTGTTGCAGGTTCATCTGTATTCGGTGCAGAGTATATGAAACAGGCAATTGATATCCTTGGAATGTAAATTACATATCGCCTGAAAGAAAGTGTGTTCTGTGCAGCAACGAAAAAAACAAAGCTTTTTTAAAGGGGCAATGATTCTCTCTGTTGCCGCGCTTATTGTAAAGCTTATAGGTGCGCTGTTTAAAATTCCGCTGACCAACATCCTCGGTGGTGATGGTATGGGATATTTCTCTACAGCGTATGATATATATATGCCTGTTTATGTTATCTCCAATGCCGGTCTTCCTGTTGCCATAGCGCGTATAGTTGCAGAGAGTGTTTCGGAGGGGCGTTTCCGTGATGTCAGAAGAACGCTGCGAATTGCAAATATCGTGTTTTTTATTACCGGTCTTATTGGATTTTGTATAATGTTTTTCGGCGCGGGATTCTTTGTTAATAAAATGATAAAAAATCCGGGTGCGTATCTTGCTGTTATGGCAATGGCACCCACCGTGTTTTTCGTTTGTATGACTTCTGCCTACAAAGGATATTATGAAGGTCTGCGGAATATGTACCCGACAGCAATTGCTCAGGTTGTTGAGGTTGTGATAAAGCTAATCTTCGGATTCGGGCTTTCGATGCTTGCATATAAGCTCGGGACCGATGAGTTTGCTATGAGCGGAACTGTTCTTGGAAAAAGCTTTGCAAGCTTTGAAGATGCAGAAATAAGAATCCTTCAGTTTGCTGCTGCCGGTGCAATACTCGGCGTAGCTATGGGAGCGATGGGGAGCTGGCTTTCCGTTTTTATTCGCCATAAGGTGCGAGGCGACGGCATAACTCGAGCAGAGCTTGATGCCCCGCAGGATGTTACGCCAACCTTAACAATTTTAAAAAAAATTGTTAAGGTTGCAGTTCCTATTGCGCTCGGCTCATGTGTCGGTCAGATTACTGGAGTTATAGATCTTTTGTCCGTGTATGACAGGCTTCATTATGCGGTTGATACCGGTTATGATGTTTTACGTACCATTTACGGAAGTGCTCTTCCGGCTTCAAAAGCGCTTGAGGATATTCCCAATTATTTAAACGGTTGTTACAAGGGTATGGCGGTTACGTTGTATAACCTTATTCCGACATTTACCGTGGCGTTCGGTGTAAGTGCGCTTCCGGCAATAACTACTGCATGGACGCAGAAAAACATCAGCGAACTGAAAGAAAACGTAGAAGCAGTTCTCCGTATGACAATGCTGTTGGTTCTTCCTGCTGGTATCGGTATGTCAGCAATGTCTCACGGCGTGCTTACGCTTCTTTACGGTAGTAAGCCTGAGGAGGTGGAGATTGCTGTTCCGCTTCTTGCGGTTCTTGGAATAGCTGTTATTTTTTCATCGGCATGCTCTCCGATAAACAGTATGCTTCAGGCTGTTGGAAGGGCAGACCTTCCTGTTAAAATAATGGTTGGTTGTGCAGCTTTTAAACTTACGTTCAACTATATTACGGTCGGTATCCCGCAAATAAATATCCTTGGTGCTGCAATCGGTACATTGATTTGCTATGTTCTTATTATGTTAATCAGTATGTATTTTCTATTGCGCACAACCAAGCTTAATATAAACTTTATGACGGTGTTTGTAAAGCCTGCACTTTCAGCGATATTGTGTGCACTTACGGCAGTTGTTGTATCCCAAGGTATTATGCTTGTTGCATCCGAAAACGTTGGAACGGTTGTCGGCATAGGCTGTGGTGCGATTGTTTATGTTGCATCATTGGTGATTCTCCGCGCTATAACAGAAGAAGATATAAAACGTCTGCCAAAAGGGGAAAAGCTTGCTGTAATTTACAATAAGCTCCCGGGAATAAGAACAAAATAAACACAGTGAGAAAAACTCTGTATGAACCATCTTGTTTCATACAGAGTTTTTGTGTTAAATAAACTGTGCGTCAAACATTTCTTTATAAAATCCTTTTTTAGCAATAAGCTCGTCGTGGGTGCCAGATTCGACTATGTTACCGTCGCGGACAACGAGTATAACATCTGCATCACGGACCGTTGAAAGTCTGTGTGCGATAACAAAACACGTCTTTTTTTCCATAAGCTTGCGCATAGTTTTCTGAATCTGTTTTTCTGTACGTGTATCAACGTTTGATGTCGCTTCGTCAAGAATCAAAAGCTTTGCGTCGGCAAGCATGGCTCGCGCTATCGTCAGAAGCTGTTTCTGCCCTTTTGAAATGTTTGTGCCTCCGTCAACAAGAAGCGTGTCATAGCCTTGTGGAAGAGTTGAAATATAATTATGTATTCCGGCATCTCGGCATGCGCGCTCAACATCTTCACGTGTTGCACCCTCTTTGCCATAAGCAATGTTCTCAAATACCGTTCCGTGGAAAAGCCATGTATCCTGCAATACCATTGAATACGCGAGTCTCATGCTCTTTCGTGTAATCTCAGAGACATCCGTGCCGTCAATACGTATACTTCCAGAATTGATGTCATAAAAACGCATAAGCAGATTTACAAGTGTTGTTTTTCCGGCACCGGTGGGGCCAACTATTGCCACAAGGTCTCCGCTGTTTACTTTAAGACTTAGATTCTTGATTACCGCTGTTTCGGGAGTGTATCCAAACGAAATATCCGAAAGTTCAATTTCACCGCGAACATCCTCTGCTTCCTTCATACCGATATAATCAACCGGTTCCGGTTCTTCATCAAGAAGTGCAAAAACACGTTCTGCCGCAGAAAGCGTAGACTGAAGCTCGCTTATTATATTCGCAATTTCGTTTATCGGACCTGAAAACTTTCTTGAGTAAAGAACAAAAGAAGATATACCTGCGATAGTGATAAATTGCTTTAGATATAAAACAGCGCCGAAAACGCTTACAAGTGAAAGTGATAGATTGTTCATAAAATTAACCGAAGGACCAACCACGCTACCGTAATATTCCGCTTTGTAATACGCCGTGACAGTTTCGTTGTTTTTCTCAGAAAAACGGTTTATAACGTCCTTTTCTCGGTTATATGCACGTATCGTTTTTTGCCCGCTGGACATTTCTTCAACAAACCCGTTAAGCTCACCGAGTTTTTTGGAACGCGCACGGAAGAGCGGTCGCGTTTTTCCTGTGATAATTTTGACAAGAACCATTGTGAGAGGAACGGTAACAGCAAAAATAAGCGTCAGGCGCGGTGATATATATATCATCATGCCAAGTGAGCCGATAACCGTAATGATGCCTGCAAAAACGTGAACTATGTCCGTGGAAAGGGAAGTGTTTATCGTGTCTGTGTCATACGATATTCTGCTGAGTATATCACCTACGGGATGAATGTCAAAATAACCTACCGGTAAGGTTTGAAGCTTGTCGAAAATATCACCGCGCATTTTGAATATGATTTTACGGCTTGTATTTATCATAAGCTTTGAAAGTGTGTAGGAAAGAAGTCCTGAGAGGACATAAAACACAGCCATAAGCAACAGATAGACCGGGAGAACTTCAAATTTAACTTTGCCAATTCCCGGCTCAATGCATCCGATTGCAAGTCCGGAAAGATACGGACCGATTAACGCAAGGGCGTTGCTTGCAATTGTCAGAATGATACCGAGAATAAGATATGGAGAGAAAGGGGAGATGTACCTTATAAGTCTTGATAAAGTGCGTGTTTTGTTTTTATTGGACATTACACTCACCTCCCAGTTGAAGCTC
>JAZQSB010000094.1:0-1969 GCA_045629885.1 Eubacteriales bacterium
AGACCGTTCTGAACGCCGTCATTTTCAATATAGATAGCCTTGCCTGCAAGCTCACCTGGATCTTCGCAATCTATGTTTACATCAATCCAGTTATCGAAATCTCCGAAATCGAAGGTCATATCGAAATCCTTGACCGTGCCGGTATATGCGGCTTTCTCCATTACAGGAGCATTTTCACCGATTACCGTTCCGTCATTGATGTAGCGATAAAGCACTTCATTTGAAGAATTGACGCTATACATACCCACAAAGCCCTTAAAATAGATTTCGCGCTCTCCATCGGTGAGCTTATAGGTCACTTCATTATTTGTAGCATAAATTATATAGTCTACGCGGTCTTTTTCATGTGTAACCTTTACGGCACGCACAACATCGTCATCCGTCAGATTATCTTCACTCTGCACAGGCTCAATTGTGGATATCGCCTCTATTGTCTTGAGATATCTTGTATACTGATATGGCTCATAAACTGTTGTATAGAGCGAATCAAGTGTGCCCTCACCTTCCTGCTTCTCATTTCTTACGAGAAGGTAATCAAAGGTATTCGGCATAGGCGCATTTCCGACCTTATCCGGCTTCGGTCCCGCCGCAAAAGCAACCTCTTCGGGAGCAAAGCTGTTCATCTGTGTGAGGCGAAGCTTTATTCCTTTATTGTTCTCCACGGTTTTCTTGTAGTCCTCAATATCAAACTCAACAGAGAAGGAAGTCTCAGGAGTTTTATACCTTCTCACCTTACCAAGCCATGAATGACCGCGCGGAAATACTGTATCATAAAACCATGCATCAGGTGAGTGCGGATCCTGGCCGGGACCTACAAAGTATTTTATTTCTCCTGTTGTCTTATCCGTATACGGAGCTCCCTTTCCATCCGGTCCCATTCCGACATACGAACCGATATATTCGCCATTCTCGTCAACCTGCGGTGTACATTCACCAAGCCCGTCAACAGCATTTACGTGTTCTGCAGCACCACGGAAGCTGAACATATGGGACTCTCCACCCTTTACGCGGAAAAAGTCAATTCCGTAGGAGTTATTTTCGTCAACCTTGACCATAACTACCGTGCGGCGGTAATGCTCAAGGTCTTCAACCGTCGTCTTGTATGCTCCGAGAGCCTCTGCATCTATAAGCTTAACGATTCCCGAATCATCATAGTGATACGGTGTTGCGCCTTCTGCAAAACCAACCTGATCTTCATCATTTATCGAAACTGTGTTTCCGGCAAGAGTTCCGTCGTCATACTGAAGTCTCTGAGGAAACTTTCCTGAGTTTGCAGAATATCCGAAATCCGGCGCTATGCTGAAGCCAAATGCATCTACGCCGATTCGCAGACAATCATTATGTGCGTGTGCCGCCACCGTAGGACCGAACCACAGCCAGAAGTCGCGCTGGGTGTTTATCTTTGACTGCGTGCTTGCGGAGTTATATTTCGTTCCGTCACGAAGTACAGCAAAACCGTAACCCGGGAGGAGATCGCTTCGTGTAAGCGGCTGCTCACCGGAAACATAATCCCCCAGAATGTCCTGAACCGCTTCCGGTTCTGCATCAAAAATCGAGGTTCTGACATCATCGAGCTTATAACCCTTCCAGCGATAGATAAGCTGCGCAGCCTCTCTGAGTATTGACTCTGTATCGGGGTTATGAAGCTCATAAAGCGACATAAAATTCGTTATCGCCTCTTCGCCCACACCATAGAAGCCAAGAGATCCAATACCTCCACTGTCGCCGATGTTTGGCTGCTGATTATCCATAATCGTTAAAGCATTCCAGGATTCAAACATCTTTGAATATTTGGGGAAGTCAAAAAGGTTGTAGTTTCTTTTTCCGTCCTTTGCATACATAAGCAGATAATCCGCAACTCGCTCTAAAGCCTTCATCTGATATGAGTTGTAGTTTGCGGCAACCTCATTTGCCTGTCCGTCACGCGTCATGTTATTAACGATGTTTTTAAGAACATTTCCGCCCTGAT
>JAZQSB010000095.1:0-3850 GCA_045629885.1 Eubacteriales bacterium
ACGATCCGACTTAATAAGCTCGGGTTTTGCGGGATTTGCTTCAAGCTTTTCGCGCAGACGTCTGATGTGGACGTCAACGGTTCTCATGTCGCCCGGGTATTCATATCCCCAGACAATGTTGAGAAGGTTGTCACGGCTGTATACACGTCCGGGATTGCGCATCATAAGCTCAACAAGGTCAAATTCCTTAGCGGTAAGCTGAACGGGAGTTCCGTCAAGATATGCGTTGCGCTGCTCTGTATCAATAATAAGAGAATCGGCAATAAGACGTGTGTTTTTGAATTTTGATGATGAAGAGCCGGAACGGCGCAGAATTGCGCGAACGCGTGATTTAAGCTCAAGGATATTGAACGGCTTTGTGATATAGTCATCCGCCCCGTATTCAAAGCCGAGAAGCTTGTCCGTATCCTCACTTTTTGCGGTAAGCATTATAATCGGTACGGTTGAAAATTCGCGGATGCGACGGCAAGTTTCAAGTCCGTCCAGTTTAGGCATCATAAGATCAAGAATGACAAGATCAAGATGCACATTCTTTATAATTTCAAGTGCATCTTCGCCGTTATATGCTGTTTCAACATCAAAACCTTCATTTTCAAGGTTGAATTTTATACCCTTAACGATGATTTTTTCATCGTCAACTACAAGTATTCTCATTATGATAACCCCCTGTTAAACTTTTATATATTCTTTTATTTTATCAAGTGTGGAGGTTCCAATTCCGGAAACCTCGCGCAACTCATTCACTGTGTTAAAAGCGCCGTTAGTCTCACGGAAGCTGATGATTGCTTCTGCGGTTTTGGCACCGATACCTTCAAGGGTGTCAAGTTCTTCCGCATCGGCGGTATTTATATTTATAAGGTACGGAGCAGAAGGAGACGGTGCAGCGGAAACAACGTTTATTGTCGGCGTGCGCACTGTAGAAAAAATAAAGATAAAGCCGACAAACAAAAGAGTAACTGCTCCGAGAATCTTCTCGTGAAATAAAAGCTTCATAAATAATCACCGGTTTAATTTCGGATATTGTTAATTTCATTGTTTTCTGTTATAATATAGAAAACAAGTTTTAGGAGAGGAAAAGAAATGAGACTATTGCGCTTGATTTCTCTGTTGCTTGCATGCGTGTTCGCACTTTCGTGCGTTGCCGGTGCAATAGAGAAAATTGATGTAAATTCCAAGGCATCCGTTCTTATAGATGCAACCGACGGCCACGAAATTTATGGAGAGAATGCCGATACAAAGCAGTATCCTGCAAGCATTACAAAGCTTATGACAGCTCTGCTTGCTGTTGAAAAGCTTCCGGACCTTGATGAGGTGATAACCGCAAATAAAAGCGCGTTTGAAGGACTTTCTGATGCGGGAAGCACGGTAGGCATAAAGCCTGGGGAGGAAATGACGGTTGACAACCTTTTAATCTGCCTGCTTGTTGCAAGTGCAAATGAGGCCGCAAACATTCTTGCCGAACGGATATCAGGAAGTGTTCCGGCGTTTGTGGAGCTTATGAACAGCCGCGCTATAGAGCTTGGTCTTACGGGAACAAATTTTGTCAACACAAACGGTCTGCATGATGAGAACCACTACACAACCGCCCGTGATGTTGCTAAAATTGCAATGGAAGTAAGAAAGCACGCTCGCCTTCGTGAAATCTGCGCTATGGAAAAGGCAACCATTCCGGCAACCAACATCGGAGAGGAACGGTTCTTTTACACAACAAACTCACTTATATCAAGATACAAGGAACTCGGTTACAAGTATTCACACGCAAACGGCTTAAAGACCGGAAGTACAACGCCGGCAGGTCTCTGCCTTGCGGCAAGTGCCGAATATAACGGCACGGAGCTTATATCCGTTGTCCTTGGTGCCGAAAAGGATGACGAAGGGAAAAAGGGAAACTTTATCGAATCAAAGCGTCTTCTCGTTTGGGGATTTGAAAACTTTAAGAAAGCAACTCTTCTCTCGTCAAATCAGCCGGTATGCGAAGTTCACGTAAGATCCGCAAAGCACCGTGATTACGTTGTTGCTCACACGCCGGAGGATTATGCTGTTCTTATGCCGCGCGATTTTGCTGCGGATAAGGTCGAGCTTATTCCGAGCGCTGCAAAGGAGCTTGAGGCGCCGATAAAGAGGGGGGACGAGATTGGTTCTGTACTTATAAAGTACGAAGACCGGGAGTACATAACCCTTCCTCTTGTTGCGGCAGATGATGTGGAACGTTCGATAATCGCTTATGCGATAAACAAAATAAAGGATCTTGCCCAAAGTCCCTATGCGTTAATTGCAGTTGCGACCGTTTTGCTTGCAATTATTTGTTATGCTATCTATGTTATACAGTATAACAAGCGCAAACGCCGCCGCAGAAGAAGATATTATTGATAATATATTATTAATTATCAGATGCCTCCGCAGTCTTTGCGGGGGCTTTTGCATTTCGTTTTACGCGCTTTGCTGAAGGTGCACTGCCTTGGGCGTGCGGACATCCGTCAGCAGCACGGGGACACACATCGCATTTGTCAAAAGTTTTTAAAATAACTTCATCTGAGCCATCTTCAATCTTTACCCTGAGCTTTCCGGAAATAAGGCTGACATCAGATACAGTGCCGGGACCTGCGGGAGTGTCAACGGCAGTGCCTACACGCGGCGTAGTGCGGATGAGGTCCTCGTAAGCATCTTGCTCATATTTAAGGCAACACATAAGTCTGCCACAGGTGCCTGAAATCTTCGCCTGATTAAGCGAAAGGTTCTGATCCTTTGCCATTTTTATTGAAACAGGCTGGAAGTCGTCGAGAAAGCTTGCGCAGCAGAACGGTCTGCCGCAGATACCAAGCCCCCCAAGCATCTTTGCTTCATCGCGTACGCCTATCTGTCGAAGCTCAATTCTTGTTCTGAACACAGAAGCGAGGTCTTTTACGAGTGCACGGAAGTCGATTCTTCCGTCTGCGGTAAAGTAAAATATGATTTTTGAACCGTCAAAAGAGCACTCGGCGTTTATTATCTTCATTTCAAGATTATGCGCATCTGCTTTTTCCTGGCAGGTTACCACCGCTTTTTTTTCACGGTCGCGAAGCTCTGCAGCGGTTTTAAGGTCAATCGGGTTTGCTATCCTGACTGCCTTGCGAAGCGGTGCGATAATCTTTTCGTCCTCAACCATATGCCGCTCGTCGGCAACAATGCCAAGCTCAAGCCCACGCGCGGTTTCCACAACAATTTTATCGCCGGAACGCGGAGAGACAGAGCCGGGATCGAACGAATATATTTTTCCGCCGTCGCGGAAACGTACACCGATTATTTCCTTCAAAATTAAATCTATCCTTTCAAAGCCGCTTTTGCGGCTGTATCTGCAAGTTTACATATAAGATTTCCCGTTATGTGCGGTAAACCTACGTTTCGCATACAAGAGACCTTCGCGTTTACAAAAAGGTCGATAATGCTGCACGAGAGCTTTGGAGGGAAGCGAACGGCAAGCTTTTCGGATATCCCCGATTTATCGCTTGATATCAATGTGCTTTTTGCGCCGGATGAAATAACGCAGGCATCGCGGAAAAGAATGCACAGCTCATCGAATACCTCCCATGCACCGTCTCGGTCGCGTTTGTCAAGAACGGATATCGCGCGGAATATCTCAAGCTCATCCGATGTGAGAAGTGCCTTTGCAATACTGACCGCTGTTTCTGTGCAGTCGCTGTCTTTTTCACAAACAAGGAAGGAACAAATACCTCCGCTGGTTTTTACAAGCTGATCACGCTCGGCATCTGGGATGCCGGGCATATTTTTGTTTATAACGGAAAGCATATCCGAATCCGAGAGAGGGGAGAGCGCAACGTGCGCGGCTCTGGACACTATCGTCGGAAGCAGA
>JAZQSB010000096.1:0-7283 GCA_045629885.1 Eubacteriales bacterium
GCATGCTTATATATAAGCTGCTGACGCCCCTCGCTCACAAGCACTACTGTGAAACAATCAAAGCCGCGTACAACGCCTTTGAGCTGGAAACCGTTTGTGAGAAACACGGTAACGCTTACACCCTCGGCTCTCGCCTTATTCAAAAATACGTCCTGCAACCCTGCTGTTTTTGTCATGATAAATCACACTCTTTCTTTATACATTTTTACTGTATATTATATACCGTCGAAAGAGACGAAATTTATCGAAGATTGTAGTACATCGGAAAAATTTTTTGTTTTATCAACTGCTATCCAGTTTATGCTTTCATTGCGTCGAAACCATGTCATCTGGCGTTTTGCATATCTGCGCGAGGCCCGCTTTATATTCTCAACTGCTGCATCCATAGTACATTTGCCTTCAAAATATGAGACGAGTTCTTTATACCCTATAGCCTGCATTGCTGTTGCATCTGAAGAGATTCCGAAAGATAAAAGCTTTCTAACTTCCGTCTCAAGTCCTGACTCTATCATTTGGTCTACCCTGCGGTTTATCCTGTCATACAACAGTTCCCGGTTGTCATACATGAGACCGATATAAACGGCATCATATCGCGGCGGACGTTTTTTGCTTTCCTCATCGTGAGCGCTTATCGTCTTACCGCTCATATTATAAACCTCAAGCGCGCGGATAACGCGCTTTACGTTGTTTTCGTGTATTTGCGCAGCCCGCTCGGGATCTACTTTTCTGAGCATCGAATGCATATATGCTGCACCGTGCTTTTCATACAAATTAAAAAGTTTGCGGCGGCACTCTGTATCTCCGTCATACTTGGCAAAATCCGTTCCGTTTACAAGGCAGTCAACATATAGACCTGTTCCACCCACGATTACCGGAAGCTTTCCGCGGGAAAGTATGTCATCAGTGATCTTGCCGGCCTCTTTTACATAACGTGCGGCACAATAGGTTTCCGACGGGTCAACAACGGACAGCATATGATGCGGAACATCCCGCATTTCGTCACGCGTAGGCTTTGCCGTTCCGATATCCATTCCGCGATATATCTGCATTGAGTCGCACGAAACCACTTCCCCACCGAAATGCGCAGCAAGCGATACGGAAAGCGCGGTTTTACCAGATGCCGTTGGACCGACAATACACACTACTCTTTTTTTGTTATCTGTCATATTAAATCACACTATTCGCTTGAATTTCTTTTCAAGCTCGTTTTTGGTGTACTCTATAATAACCGGTCTGCCGTGCGGGCAGTAACGGATATCGTCATTTAAAAGCACGCGTTTTGCAAGAGCGAAAAGCTCCTCCGAACTGTTCTTTTGCCCCGCCTTAATTGCCGCCTTGCACGCAACGGAATACATTGTTTCCGAAATAACCTCCGGAAGCGATGCGCGTGCTCCGCTTGCAAGCGTTACCGCAAGAGAATCCAGAACAGACACTGCATCATGTGCATCAATGCCGTCCGGTACGGCGGAAACCGCAACAGAACCGTCGCCAAAATCATCTATTTCAAATCCAAGACCGAGAACCTCTTTACGGTTATCAAGAAGCGCCGCGGCGGCACGCTTGTCAAGCGACATAATCTCCGGAACGAGGAGAAGCTGGGTCTGAGGTGTGCCCACGCTCTCACGCAGCTTTTCAAAGATAATACGTTCATGTGCCGCATGCTTGTCTATAAAGACAACGGAATCGCCGCTTTCTACAATAATATACGTGTTCATCGCTTCACCGATATACCGGATATCGGCGTTTTCTTCTTTTAGACTGACGCTTTGCCTCTCTGTCGTGGAAGGAATTTTAACTTCTTGCGGTGCTATCTTAACCGGCTCAACTTGGGGTTTATATTCAACCTGCTTTTCGGCATCTTTATCCGGCAGGTTGTATTCCTTTACAGCTTCTTTTCTTGTCGTATATTCCGGTTTGGGCGGTGCAGAAAGCACCGCACGCATACCATCGGAAGAACGCTTGAAATCAAACTTAGGCATCTTGGGTACAGAAGAAGCACTCACCAGTACTTGTTCTTTTAAATAAACAGGCTTTTCTTCAAAAACCTCTATCCGTGTCTGGTTTTCAGTTATGTTGTCAACCTGTATCGGTCTTTGTAGCCGTGGCCGGTCGAGCTCCCGCTTTTCGCTCTTCTCTAAAGCCGTTTTTACTGAGAAATAAACAAGGTCAAACACATCACGCTCACGCGCAAACTTAACCTCAGTCTTTGCGGGGTGAACATTCACATCCACCTGACCGAGCGGAATTTGCATCATAAGAACGCAGGTGGGAAAGCGCCCTTTCATTATGCGCTCTTTATAGGCGTTATCAAGAGCGACAGAGAGCATACGCGATTTTATCGGTCGTCCGTTCACAAAGAAGAACTGCATTGCACGGTTTCCCCTGGATGACTGCGGAGAGCATGTAAAGCCCGTAACCTTCATTCCGTGAAGATCCTGTGCAACCTCGTTCATATTGTTTGCAAAATCGCGCCCAAAAAGTGCATATATGCAATTTTTCATAACACCGTCACCTGGTGTATGCAAAACATCCTTGCCGTCTTTTATAAACTTCAGCGAAACCTCAGGATGAGAAAGCGCCGCGGACTTCACGACAGCCTCAACTGATGCTGCCTCTGTTGCGTCCTTCTTTAAAAAACGCATACGCGCCGGAGTGTTGTAAAACAATTCACGAACGATGATGGTTGTACCGTCGGGGCAACCGGACTCACTCTCATGGATTACCTGCCCTGCTTCAACGCGTACGGCAATTCCCATTCGCGCTGCGGCGGATTTTGTGATAAGGTCTATTTTTGAAACAGACGAAATCGCTGCAAGCGCCTCTCCCCGGAACCCGAGAGTGGCTATTTTCTCAAGGTCATCTGCCTTTGATATCTTACTGGTAGCGTGGCGCAGAAATGCCGTTTTGGCATCATCCGGCTCCATACCGCAGCCGTCATCGGTAACGCGGATATATGTTATTCCGCCGTTCTGGATTTCAACCGTTACTGACTGTGAATGCGCATCAATTGCGTTTTCTACAAGTTCCTTCACAACCGAAGCGGGATTTTCGACGACTTCTCCCGCTGCTATCATATTCGCAATATGCTGACCGAGAACGTTTATACGTCCCACGAAAATCCCTCCTTTTTATAAAAATCAATTATTCGGCTTCACGCGCGCGCTTTGCGATATCAAAGAGAACGGATATCGCTTCAAGCGGAGAGAGCGTGTTTACGTCCATATGCGCAAGCTCAGACAAGATAAGGTCACCCTCATGCGAGCGCACGCGCTCCTTCGGTATTACAAATTCAGGCGTTGTTATCGCCTTATCTTTTTCAAGACTTTCAAGGATTTCTCTTGCGCGGAGCGTCACGGAATCCGGAATTCCGGCAAGACGGGCAACCTCGATACCGTAGCTGCCATCGGCACTTCCTCGCACAATTTTGCGCAGGAAGGTTATATCAAAGCCGTGCTTTTTGACGGCAATGTTGTAATTCTTAACACCGTCAAGCTTACCCTCAAGCTCTGTAAGCTCGTGATAATGCGTTGCAAACAGAGTTTTTGCACCGATGCATTTCTTATCAGAAACATACTCTATAACCGAGCGCGCAATTGCCATACCGTCAAAGGTGGAGGTTCCGCGCCCTATTTCATCAAGGATGATGAGGCTTCTTTTCGTTGCCTTTTTTATAATCTCGGAAACCTCGCTCATTTCAACCATAAACGTGGACTGACCTGATGCAAGGTCATCTGATGCGCCAATTCGTGTGAAAATTCTGTCAACAACGCCGATTTCCGCACTTTTTGCCGGAACAAAGCATCCGACCTGTGCAAGAAGCGTGATAAGCGCGACCTGACGCATATATGTGGATTTACCCGCCATATTCGGTCCCGTTATTATTGCCATACGGTTATCGCCGCAGTCAAGATGCGCATCATTCGGAACGAAAAGCGAGTCTCGCATTACACGTTCAACAACAGGATGCCTGCCGTCCTTGATTACGATTTTCGAGCCGCAGTTTACCTTAGGTCTGTTATAACCATAACGCGCAGATACAGACGCAAAGTTCACGATAACATCAAGCGTTGCAAGAGCAGTTGATGTTTCCTGAATACGCACGGTGTTTTCACAGACGCGGTCACATATACCGCGGAATATTTCATGCTCAAGGCGGTACAGCTTTTCCTGTGCACCGAGAAGCTTTTCTTCAAGAATTTTAAGCTCTTCCGTTATGTACCGTTCGCCGCCGGTGAGAGTCTGCTTTCTTATGTAATGCTCCGGAACTTCACCGAGGTTTGATTTTGAAATTTCTATATAATATCCGAAAACACGGTTATAGCCTATTTTAAGATTCTTTATCCCTGTTTTTTCCTTTTCGCGAGCGGTAAGCTCTGCCATATACCCCTTGCTATCCTCTTGCATACGGCGAAGCTCATCAACATCGGCATTATATCCCTTACGTATAATTTTGCCTTCTGTAATCGTTGTGGGCGGCTCATCATCAATGGCATCGCTTATAAGGGTATACATATCGGCAAGAGCATCAATTTTTTCATTGAGACCACACAGCATCCTTGCATCAAATGCGTGAAGTTTTTCCTTTATTGCAGGAAGCGCTTCAAAGGTTTTGGACATTGCCACAAGGTCACGTGCGTTTGCAATGCCGTAAACAACACGTCCAAGCAAACGCTCGATATCACGCACGAAACGGAGGCTTTCATTAAGCTCCTCGCGAAGCATCGGCTCTGCAACGAGTGCGGCAACAGCATCAAGACGCTCGTTTATATCATCAACCCTCATAAGAGGCTTGTCTATCCAGCTTTTGAGAAGGCGGCTTCCCATGGAGGTTTTTGTTTTATCAATTGCCCAGAGGAGAGAACCACGCTTTTCCTTGCTCCGCATCGTTTCGCAGATTTCAAGGTTTCTGCGCACAGACGGGTCAAGAAGCATATACTCCTCTCTGGAGTAGAATTCCATTTTATTTATATGTGAAAGATTTGTTTTCTGAGTCTGGTGAATATACGCAAGAAGCGCGCCGGCGGCATTTACCGTCGGGCTGTTCTCCGCAAAGCCCACATCGGAATGTTTGCTTACACGAAAATGTGCGCAGATGGCATCGCGGGCATTTTCAAAGGCAAAGCCCTCATCATAACCACACTCAACATTTATTCGGAGATTCTTTTTCATATAGTCACAGGAAAATGCATCCATGGAAAAATCAAAGTTCACAATTGCCTCACTCGGCGAAAACTTTACGATTTCTCCCATAATCTGATCTTTGATATCGTTTCCCGAAAGCTCACAGGTTGATGCTGATCCGGTTGAAATGTCTATAAAGCACACGGCGGGAGAAGTTCCGGTAAAGTATATACTGCAGATATAGTTGTTGCTGTTTTCATCGAGCATAGTGTTCTCGATAACCGTACCGGGCGTAACAACCCTCACAATATCACGGTGGACAAGTTTTTTCCCCTTGCCTGCATCCTCTGTCTGCTCGCATATCGCAACCTTATATCCCTTTGCTATAAGGCGTGCGATGTAGGTCTCCGCAGAATGATACGGGACACCGCACATGGGGGCGCGTTCGGGCATACCGCACTCTTTTCCGGTAAGCGTAAGCTCAAGCTCACGCGAGGCAATATTGGCATCCTCGAAAAACATCTCGTAAAAGTCACCGAGGCGGAAGAACAGAATGCTGTCCTTATTCTGTTCCTTTATCTGAAGATATTGCTTTATCATCGGAGAATATTCATTCTTATTCTGCTCACTCATACCTTTACCCACTTCATTTAAATTAATTCACCGTACATTCCCCATTTGGAGGAATCTGTAATGCGCGCTTTTGTAAAAGTACCAACAAGGGAAGGTTCGCCCTTGACGTAAACAGGACGGTTGCTTTCACATCTTGCAAGAAGATTATATCCGTTCTGCTCCTCCTCCACCGCCCCGACAAGCACATCCTCCTCAGTTCCCAAAAGCTTTTTGCTTTTTTCTTCGGTTATGGTGTCCTGCAAATCAAAAAGACGCTGGAAACGTGCTACCTTTTCACTGCGCGGTGTGGGGTCTTCCATCTCAGCGGCGGGAGTTCCGCTTCGCTTTGAATATATAAACACAAACAAACCGTCAAAACCAATATCACGCGCAAGGCGCATTGTTTCTTCAAAATCCTCATCTGTTTCGCCCGGAAATCCCACTATAACATCGCTTGTTACGGAGATATCCGGCATTTTGCTTCTGGCATATGCTACAAGAGCGCGGTATTTCTCACTATCATAGCGTCGGTTCATAAGAGAAAGGATTTTGTCACTACCCGACTGGAACGGCAGATGAATATGCTTTGCAACCTTTTCGCACTTTGCCATAGTGTCAAATAAGCGCGGTGTTGCATCTTTCGGGTGGCTTGTCATAAAGCGTATTCTGAAATCACCCGATATTTCATTTATCATTTCGAGAAGAGCTGAAAAATCAACATTACCATCAAGGTCGTTTCCGTAAGAATTTACATTCTGTCCAAGAAGCGTTACATCGCGGCAACCCTCGCGCACAAGAGAAGCAACCTCTGCAACAACCTTCTGAGGATCACGTGAACGCTCTCTTCCGCGGACATAAGGCACGATGCAGTAGGTGCAGAAGTTATTGCACCCATACATTATCGAAACCCACGCCTTTGTCTTGTCCTTGCGAAGCACGGGAAGCCCCTCTGCAATATATCCGTCGGACTTTTCAATATCAAACACGCGCTTCTCACCGGTAAGTGCGCGGTATAAAAGCTCGGGAAAACGTGGCAGGGCGTGAACGCCAAAAACAAGCTTGACATGGGGATAGCTCTTCTTTATCTTTTCTGCCATCTGCGGCTGCTGAACCATACATCCACACACCGCGATAAGGCAATTTCTTTTTCTCTTAACGTGAATAAGCTGACCTACATTCCCAAGCACCCGCTGCTCCGCGTGTTCACGCACAGCACAGGAGTTTATAACAATAAGATCAGCATCGTTTTCATCAAAGACTTGCGTGTATCCCATTTCCATAAGAATACCGCGGATAATCTCGCTGTCCGCTTCATTCTGCTGACAACCGTAAGTGTCAACAAACGCGGTAAGACGCTTTCCCATATTCAGATCTGCAACAGCGCGGATGTATTCCTGCTGGCGGCAAAGCAATTCTTCAGGCAGTTCTTTAACATTCATAATTTTCAAAAATTCCCCATTCTTATGAATATACAAATAATCATTGTATATTATACCATAAGCGCAAGCGAAATGGTATAATATAGCCATATTTTCCGGTTTCCGGCAAAG
>JAZQSB010000097.1:0-6151 GCA_045629885.1 Eubacteriales bacterium
ACCTTTCTTGAGTCAAACGCGTGCATCGGCTGACCCATTTCAAGCATGAGGTAGTTTGTAAGGTCGGCAAGAAGGTTTATTGCACGCATTCCGCAATAGTAAAGTCGGATACGCATATTCATCGGACTTACGTGCTTTGAAATGTTTTCAAAGCGCAGTGCGGAATAGCGATAGCAGAGCGGATCCTCAATCTTTAAATCAAGTTTCGGAAGGTCCTTATACTGCTCAAGGTTAACAACATCAAGCGGACGCAGCTCACGCCCTGCAATTGCCGCAAACTCACGGGCGATACCATAGTGTCCCCAGAGGTCCGGACGGTTTGTAAGGGATTTGTTGTCAACCTCAAACACTATATCGTCAATCTCAAATACTTCTTTTAAATCAGTGCCGTTTTTAAGCTCTGCATCAAGGTCCATAATACCGTCGTTGCTGTCTGAAAGACCGAGTTCTTTTTCAGAGCAGCACATGCCGCAGGAGAGATATCCCGCAAGCTTGCGTGGAGAAATTTCAATCTCTCCGATTTTTGCCCCGACCTTTGCAAAGGCAGTCTTCATACCTACGCGGACATTAGGGGCCCCGCAAACAACGTCAATAAGCTCTGCCTCTCCGGCATCCACCTTGAGAAGGTGAAGTTTCTTGGATTCGGGGTGATTTTCAACGGACATAATTTCCGCAACAACTATTCCCGATAAGTCGCTTCCCTTGAAAAATATTTCATTTTCAACCTCTGCCGTGGAGAGGGAAAATTTGTTGATAAGCTCTAATCTATCAAGTCCGGACAAATCAACGAAGTCCGAAATCCAATTCATTGACAAAAACATATTATTTTCCTCTCCTTTCTTACTTATCGTCCGTAAACTGCGAAAGCACTTTAAGGCTTCCGGAGTTTAAATCACGGATATCTTTTACACCGTATTTCATCATAGCAAGGCGGGTAAGACCGAGACCGAACGCAAAGCCCGTGTATTCCTCGGGGTCAATGCCGCCAGCGCGAAGCACCTCGGGGTGAATCATTCCGCAGGGGCACAGCTCAAGCCAGCCGCTTCTCTTACAGGAGGCACAGCCCTCGCCGCCGCAGATAAGACAGCTTATATCAAGCTCAAATCCCGGCTCAACAAACGGAAAGAATCCCGGACGGAGACGCACCTTTATATCCTTTTGGAACACCTCGGAAAGCATCGTCTTCATAAAGAAGATAAGGTTTGAAATGGAGATATTTTTATCAACCATAACGCCTTCCATCTGGAAGAAGGTGTTCTCGTGGCAGGCATCTGTAGCTTCGTTTCTGAAGCAACGACCGGGGAAAATCGCCTTAATCGGTTTACCCTCATTTATAAGAGCATCCTTATACTTCTTGTAAATCGCATTCTGTGCCGCAGAGGTGTGCGACTTTAAAAGCTGACCGTTTTCAAGATAATAGGTATCCTGCATATCGCGTGCGGGATGGTTTTTCGGGATATTGAGAGCTTCAAAGCACTCGTAGTCTGTTACAATCTCGCTGTAATCCTCAACAGCAAATCCCATTGAACGGAATATCTCTTCACACTGACGCTGGACAAGCGTAATCGGATGATATGAGCCGCGTGAAAGATCTGCGGGAGCAGAAATATCAAACTCCGGCATAAGATTATTCTCACGCTCAATCTCCGCCTGCTTAATCTCCTCGCGCTTTGCTGTAACCATTTCGGTTACTTCTTCCTTAAGAACGTTTACCGCCTGACCGAAGGTCTTTTTCTCCTCAGGTGAGAGATTCTTCATATCCTTGAGAAGCTCTGTTACAAGACCTTTTTTGCCGAGGTATTCAACACGGATAGCCTCAAGCGCTTCCATATTGTCAACGGATGACAGGGCAGAAACAAAGCTTTCACGAAGGCTGCTTGTTTTCTCTGACATATAATTTCTTCCTTTCATTTGTTCTTGCGGGCAAAACAAAAAGCTCGCCCCGATATTCTCGGGACGAGCATAATAACCCGCGGTACCACCCAAATTCAGAAATCTAACATTCTGCACTTTAAATCGCGCCATTTCGTGGGCGCAAAACACCCTGCTTAATCCTCAAATGCGGTTTTCGCAGAAGACTCCGATGCTGAAATTCACGCATCACGTGCGAAACGGAAACTCACAGCCTTCGATTTCCGATCTCTTATACGCACAAATGACGGCTACTTACACATCTTCACTGCCTGAAATTTACATACGTAAATATAATACAGCATTTTCACCGAAATGTCAAACAAAATTTAATTAATTTGCGGTGGAATTGCAGAATAACAGCTTTGCTTTTCGTTTTTTATCCTACTTTAGCTCAAATTCGCCGAGTTTGGTGTCTGTAACGTGTTTTTCCTTAAGAGCCTTGAGGGTTGCTATGTGCGGCTGGGTAAGGTGAATTTCCTGATGGTGCTTTGTTTCCCATGCTTCGATAAGGAGAATTTCGTTTTCATCCTTTTCGGAGAGGTAGTAATCATAGCGGATACAACCGTCCTCAGCACGCACCGCCGCGGCAACACCGCTTTCGTTAAGCTCGCGAATGAAATCTGCGCGATGACCGGGAATAGCCTTGTAAACAACATAGATAGAATACATAATAATCACCGTGTCCTTTTATTTTTTGATATTATTATACAATACTATAGTTGGAATTTCAATGGTTAAATCGTTTTCTTCATGCGCATACCCTCTTAGGGTTTAAATCCCCGTCTCGCTCATAGCAAAAAGCCACAACATCTTTGATGTTGTGGCTTTTTGGTGCGAGTGGTGGGACTTGGACCCATACGTCGATTGACACACGCCCCTCAAACGTGCCTGTCTGCCTATTCCAGCACACTCGCATTTATTAACGCTGCCTCTGTCGTGACAACGTTAATTATTATACGCGCTTTCATTTCATTTGTCAAGCATATTTTTCAAATTTTTTAAAAAAATTTTTATTGCGACTCGTTTTCGCTTTCTTCACTGTAATTCGTCAACCGTCATTGAGAACGCATCGAGATAATTTTCAATGAAATAGTCAACTTCCGGAAGCCCGAGAGACATAAGCGCGTCATGCGTTTGCCCCAGTGCTGTCTTAAAATCAGAGTTACCCGCGTTTATCTCCTCAAGGCACTTTATATATGCATCAAGCTTATCTGCCGCCTTGATAAGTCTATTTATCTCCACGTCGTCCGTTGCCGCCGCCTTGGAAATTCCGGGACGCATTTTTTCCGTGAGGTTTGAAAGCAGAGTATCCGTTGCCTCGCGTTCTATCCTCTTATATGCATTCTTTATATCGCTTCCGTAATATTTTATCGGCGTTGGGAGATCTCCTGTAAGAATCTCCGGCATATCGTGGTAAAGCGCAGCTGCTGCGACGGCACCAGAGTCAATCTCACGTCCGAAAACATCTCGCGCGATAACGGCAAGTGCGTGAGCCAGCACCGAAACGTGGAATGAATGTTCTGCAACGTTTTCTGTGCGTGTGTTTCGCATAAGCGACCAACGCACGATATATTTCATTCTGTATATGAAGGCGAAAAATTTGCTCATTTTCACTTCTTCCCTTTAATTTATTTATCTTATACCATAGTTTTCGATGATATAATCCATATCCTTATCGCCACGACCGGAGAGATTGATAAGAACAGAGCCCTTATCCATTCTCTCGGCAAGCTTCATACCATATGCAACGGCATGGGCGCTCTCAATAGCCGGAATGATACCCTCAAGCCTTGCAAGGCGGTAGAACGCATCAATCGTTTCTTCATCGTCGATTACATCATACTTTACTCTTCCGATTTCCTGAAGGAAAGCGTGCTCCGGTCCGGAGGAGGGGTAGTCAAGCCCGCTTGCAACGGAATATACAGGAGCCGGCTCGCCGTTTTCGTCCTTGAGCATAATGCTGTTAAACCCGTGCATAATTCCCTCTTCACCGTACTTAAGGCTTGCGGCATGGTCACCGAGCTTCGGACCGCGACCGAGCGGCTCAATTCCATAGATCTCAACAGGGTCATTCAAAAATCCGGCAAAGAGACCTGCCGCATTTGAACCGCCGCCAACGCAGGCGACAATGGCATCCGGAAGATGCCCTGTCATATCAACAAACTGCTCTCTTGCTTCAATACCTACAACGCTCTGGAAGTCGCGCACCATCATCGGAAACGGATGAGGACCGAGAACTGAGCCGATGCAGTAAATAGCATCGTTATACTCCTTGCTGTAAGCATCAAACGCCGCATCAACCGCTTCTTTAAGAGTCTGAAGACCGTGGGTTACTTCAACAACGTTTGCGCCGAGGATTTTCATTCGCGCAACGTTTGGTGCCTGTTTCTTTATATCAACCGAGCCCATATAGATATCACATTCAAGACCGAAATATGCTGCCGCAGTTGCAAGCGCGACACCGTGCTGCCCCGCGCCAGTCTCTGCAATAACCTTTTTCTTACCCATATACTTTGCAAGAAGCGCCTCACCCATACAGTGGTTGAGCTTATGTGCACCGGAATGGTTTAAATCCTCACGTTTTGCATAAAGCTGAACCTTTCCACCCATGAGATCGGAAAGTCTTTCAAGGTGCGTAACCGGCGTGGGACGTCCCTGAAATTCCTTTCTTATTCTGCGAAGCTCGGCAATAAACTTTCTCGACTGGCAAATGGAATAATACGCCTCGGTAATCTCCGCCATGGCTTTTTTGAGCTTATCGTCGATGTACACGCCACCGTATTTTCCGAAATATCCATTCTTATCTGGGTAGTTGTTAAAATAGGTTTCAAAATTTACTCCGTTTAAATTCATAATCAAATCCTCCATTATATTTAAACTATTCGCTGAAATACAAAAATGTCCTTGACAGAAATTCTGTCAAGGACGAATAAATCAATATCCGCGGTGCCACCTTGATTCACCTGAAGTCGGTGCGCTTTGCGAAGTACCATCATACTCCTACCCTTAACGCGGGAAAACGTCAGTGCATTTGACACTGCCCTCGGCAAGTCCATATTACCCGGCAATCTTTGCGGAACTCGCACCGTAATCCGCTCGCTTGGAAAGATAAACTCCGGCTTTTTTCTGCCTCATCGGTTTTATAATTAATTGCTTGTATTATACGTCATTCATTGCGTTTTGTCAAGAGTTTTTTTGTATTCGTTGCCAAAATCCTCACATTGTATATACATAAAATCACTTGCATAGAGCCACTGGCATTATCGTACATTTTAGATAAAGTAAACTTCCGAAAAACCGTACTTTTGCTTCTTCATATTTCATGCTGCGGCTTCATATGATTAACTATGATTTTCAAGGGGATGATTTTTATGGTAATCCGCATTAACAAACGCACGGTTGCAATCTTTCTGTCGGCAGTTCTTGTTTTCTGCGCGCTGCCTTACTTTCCGGATACGCAAAGCACGCCTGTTGCAGGAAACGCATCAGGAGACTGGGGACTTAGCTTTCAGAACCCAGGCAAAACTCCGGTTACTAACGTCACGCGCGAATATCTTCTGCCATATGATGCGTACTTTGTAGGCGATGAAAACGAAAAGGTTATATACCTGACCTTTGACGCAGGATATGAAAACGGAAATATGCCGAAAATCCTGGAAGCACTGAAAAAGCACAATGCGCAGGGGGTCTTCTTCCTTGTCGGCAACTTTTTTGACCGCGAGCCATCCCTTGTGCGACAGATGGTGAGCGACGGGCACATAATCGGCAACCACACACTAAAACATCCGGATATGTCCAAAATATCTGATAAACAAAGCTTTGAAAAGGAGCTTTCTGCACTTTCTGATAAATACCGCGAAGTTGTCGGAGAAGAGATGCCAAAGCTTTACCGTCCGCCGCAGGGGAAATTTTCGGAAACTAATCTCCGTCATGCAAAAGAGCTTGGGTATAAAACCATTTTCTGGAGCCTTGCATATGCCGACTGGGATAACAACAAGCAACCCTCACGCGAAAGTGCACTTAAAACACTTACAGAGCGGGTACACCCCGGCGCAGTTGTTCTCCTGCACAGCACATCAAAGACAAACGGAGAAATCCTTGACGGGCTTCTCACAAAATGGGAGGAGATGGGATACACCTTTGGTAAAATTGAAGATCTGGTCGGGAAGCTTTAGACAAAAGCAAACGGCAAAACAAAAATTTTTTGCTGGCTAATTTTTTTTTTTTTTTGTGGGGT
>JAZQSB010000098.1:0-2528 GCA_045629885.1 Eubacteriales bacterium
GGACTCGGTAATGTTGAGGTCATAGCTTGAAACAACCTTCGGCTTTATTACCATTGTGAGCGTGTCGGGGTTTGCATACGTAACAAGCTGTGAAAGGAACGTGTTGTTATATGCGCGTGCGATTGCCGCAACCTCTTCATCAGCAAAGCCTTCCGTTCCGAACACGCAAACTCTTGCAATGCCCTCATTTCCGGTGTTGCCAAGCGCGCGCTCACCAATTGCCGCAACGGTAAACGGACCGGAGATATCTCCGTTCTCACGCGCGAGAACCTCTATCGGCTTGTCCGTTGAAAGAAGCTTTGCATACGAGGATTTTTGCGTCTGCAAAAGCGGAACTGTGCGCATATAGCTCTTTTCGGTGAACAGGAGCTTAACGGGACGTGCACCCGGGAAAATCGGCATAAGCTGACCCTGCGCCTTATTGTCGATAAGGTCGTTCTCCACCGCCTCACCAACGGGGAATTGCGGGCTCATATATGCATTGCTCTCATCGCAGATGAGATACGAGGGAAACTCAAAGCCCCACTCTGCAAGATAACGCTCAAGCACGGGAAGAGTCGGTGTCTGAATGCTCCAGAAAACATAGAGGTTGTTTCCGTCAATTGAAAGGAAGCTTTCAAGAGCGGAAATCTCCTCTGCTGTGAAGTCTGCAGTCGGTGCTGCAATAACAAGGTTATTTACTTCTTGCGGCACGCCGGACAGAAGGTCAACGTCACGCGTGTCAAAATTATTGCCCTTGAATATGGTTTCCAGTGCCGCAACCTCGGCTTCGTTATGCCCCGTTACAACGCCTGCGTTTGAAACCTCGGGAGAAGAAACATAAAGAATTGCGCTTGAGAGCTTTTCCTCGCTCTGATAATAGACTTTATTTGCGTTTTTATCACCGTAGGTATATGCAAACTCTGCGCTTTCAACAACAGTGTAGCGCTGAGGTCCTTCAATAACAAGCGCCCGCGCCTGAGAATTGCGTGCCTTTGGATACTTTTCAAAGAACTGCGGGTTTTTGTTCGGGTCGATAAAGTCATACTTCACCTTGCCGCCGGAATGGGTGTTGTATCTCTGAATCATTTCGAGCGTGCGGGTTGCCTGCTCATTTTTTTCCATGCCTGCCTGAGTGGAGAGAATGTAAATCTTTATTTCGTCATTTATTCCAGAAAGCATCTCCCTTGTGTCCCCGGAGAGAGAAAACTCACCTGTGGTCGTAAGGTCAAGCTTTAAAGAGAAACGGTCGGTAAGAAATTGCGCAAAAATATTTACAACGATGATAATCGCCACAAACAACGCGATATATACGGTGGATGCCGAGCCGTATTTGAATTTTCTAACATTAAAATCAAACTTCATATCAAACTCCCCCTTAGCTCCAACGGCGTTTCTCTATCACGCGTGACGTAAAGAAGATGAAAACTGCCGTAAGGCTTATAAAGTAAACCACATCGGAGAAGGAGAAAATCCCTCTGTAAAAGTTTACATAGCGTGTGATGATTGAAAGGAACGATGCGATTTTGGAAATAAAATCAATATCCGTGCTTGTGAATATAAGATTTAAGAAGAAGAACATTGAAAGCGTAAGCATGGACAGAAGCGCCGATATAATCTGGCTTTCCGTAAGAGAGGACATAAACTGAGAAATTGCAATATATGCCCCTGCCCCAAGTATGATAGCAACATAGTTTCCTATCGTTATCGCAGGCTCAGGTGTACCGTAAAAATACGCAAGCAACGGATAAACGAGTGTAAGAGCAAGGGAAATGAGGAAAACCGTCATTGCTGCCCAAAATTTACCCAGCACAATCTGCATTGTGGTAACAGGTGCGGTGAGAAGAAGCTGGTCTGTCTTCTGCTTTTTCTCCTCGCTCCATATACGCATTGTCATAACCGGAATGAGAAGAATCATCGCAAGAAGCATGATATTGAAGATATAGAGAAAACCACTCTGGTAATAGTCGATACTGTTCATGCAGTACACTATGTTCATAACCAGCGCAAAAACAGCACAGTAAACATAGCCTATACCGCCGGTGAAATACGAGCGGAGCTCGCGCTTATATATAGCTGTCATTACTTCTCCTCTCCTTTCTTTGTGAGGCGTGCAAATACCGCCTCAAGCGAAACATCAACCGGTGCAAAGGAGAGAAGCGGAAGGTCTGCCTCTGCCGATGCGTAGAAAACATTCTTGCGAATATCCGCGCCCTCTTCTGCGGTAAGAATAAAGCTTCCATCTTCATAAGCTACATCCGTAACACCCTCAACGTTGCGGAGCACGTCAACTATTTTTGCAGGGTCGCCGTCAACCTGTGCGGAGAACTTATTCTCGCCACCGATGTTACGCATAAGGTTTTCGGTTTTATCATCGGCAACGATAAGCCCGTCATTAATGACAATAACACGTTCACACACAGCCGCAACCTCCGGGATTATATGCGTGGAGAGGATGACGGTGCGCGTTTCGCCGAGATTCTTTATGAGATTTCTTATCTCTATAATTTGGTTCGGATCAAGACCTACGGTCGGTTCGTCGAGAATAA
>JAZQSB010000099.1:0-3351 GCA_045629885.1 Eubacteriales bacterium
CATAACCGGCCTCCGTTTTTTCTTGAATATTTATTTATTTTACCACATATTGCCGCCATTTTCAAGTATTTTTAACCGGGAATTTGAAAAAAGAATAAAATGCAGCGGTGCAGCTTCGATTATAAACTACACCGCCAAATATCTCACTTTTTCCCATTGCATCCGTCGCACGAGGAGCAGGAGCCGCTACAAGATTTCCCGTGCGGGCAACCGATGCACTTTACTCCGCTTCTTTTCGCGTGTATCACATACACCGCTGAGCCGCCGAGGATAACAACAAGAACGGCAACAAGAATGAGGTCAATCACCAAAACCACCCCTTATTTAAATAGCACATATTCGGTCTTGACTTGGGTTTCTGCTTTGTGTATAAGGTACGTAACTGCGCCGGCAAACACTGCTATTGCAACAAATCCCGGAATGAAGCCTGCGCCAAATGTGCCTGCAGTAACAAGCGTACCAATCTGATACACGAGATAGCCTATGGTGAAGCCGATGCCGAGCTGAAGACCTATTCCTCCCCAAAGCCATTTTGCACTCTTCATTTCAGCATTCATTGCGCCGATTGCCGCAAAGCACGGTGGACTGTAAAGGTTAAACATAAGATATGCAAGAGCCGCAGCCTTTGTTATTGCAATTAAACCTGCAGCTTCCGCGCCCACACCTTCAACAAGGGTAAGCTCATCCATGTTTACAAGATTTTCAAGTCCTACGAAGCAGACGGCGAGAGTACCGACAACATTTTCTTTTGCAATAAAGCCGGTGACAGCCGCCGCGGCAAGCTGCCATGACAGAACGCCTACAACCGGAACAAGAAGATATGCAAACGGACGGGCGATTGATGCAAGAATTGAAGTTTCTGCGCTTTCCGTAACGGCAAAGCTCCAGTCAAATGTCTGCATAATCTGTACCGCGGTATTGCAGAGAAGAATAATTGTCGCCGCCTTCACTATATATGCCCATCCGCGGCTGCACATCGACTTAAATGCGCCCCAGAGGCTCGGGGTTTTGTATTCCGGAAGTTCTATGATGAAGAAGGACTTGCGTGCCTTATAGCCTGTAATCTTGTTAATGAGAAGTGCCGAGAGGAATATAAGAACTATCCCCGAGAGATACATCGTTGTACTTACCCACCCTGCATCCTCAAAGAATGCACCTGCAAAAAGTGCTATAACCGGAATCTTAGCTCCGCAAGGCATAAACGGAGCAAGCATAGCAGTTGCGCGCCTTTCGCGCTCATTGCGGATTGTACGGCTTGCCATAATACCGGGAACCGCACAGCCTATGGTCATAACAAACGGGATAACGGATTTTCCCGAAAGTCCCACCTTTTTAAATATCGGGTCAAGAACCACCGCCACACGCGACATATAACCACAGTCCTCGAGCAGAGCAATGAGGAAGTACATAACCATAACAAGCGGCAAAAATCCGATAACCGCAATAACACCGCCGATAACACCGTCGACAAGAAGCGCCGAGAGAAGCGGACTTGCATCTGCAAGAAGCTCGCCTACCAAACCTTGAAAGGTTTCAAGCAGTCCTACAAGCCAATCGGCAATCGGAGTTCCAATCCATACCTGAGATATCTGGAATACCAGATACATAACAACCGCAAAAATCGGAATTCCGAGCCACTTGTTTGTAAGAACGGCATCAATTTTATCCTGATAGTTTTTCCTATTTGTAAATACCTTGCGTGTTTCGACATCTTTTACTATTTTGTTTACAAATGCAAACCTTGCCCTGTCTGCCTTTTCAACCTCTGCCTTATTTGTAAAATCAACATCCGGCTGGGTGTAAGGCGCCTTTTGCAGCCTTCCGGCAGACTCTGCTACACATTTTACAAGCTCGCGCAGACCGTCAGATGATACAGAAACGGTTTCGACAACCGGGCATCCAAGCTTTTCCGAAAGCAAGGCTGTATTGACTTTTGTTTCCTTTTTCCTATTTACGTCCGATTTGTTTAACGCAACAACTACGGGGATTCCGAGTTCTAGAATCTGAGTTGTGAAAAACAAGCTACGGCTTAAGTTTGTTCCGTCAACAATATTTATTATAACGTCGGGATTTTCACCCTTTATATATGCACTTGTGATGCTCTCCTCTGATGTGAACGGAGACATCGAATATGCACCCGGAAGGTCAACAGCTATAAGCTCTTCACCTGCATAAAAGACCTTTTTTATGGTATGTTCCTTCTTCTCAACGGTAACGCCCGCCCAGTTGCCCACCTTTTCATTTCTGCCGGTAAGCGCATTATACATGGTCGTCTTGCCGCTGTTAGGATTGCCGGTCAAAGCAATTCTCATTTTGTTTTCCTCCTTGCTTTTTGTTTCGCTTGCGCGAGAGTACCTGAGCATGCTGGTTACCCTCGGCTAACTCGATGATTTAAAGAAAAGCCGGAATATCCGACCGTTTTCTAACCTTCTATCGCTATCGCCTCTGCAAGCTGCCTGTCAATATTATATCTGCCGTCTTTGATTGAAACAACGCAACCGCTTTTTTTACGGGAAATCACCGTTATCGGCTCTCCGCTGTAACAACCGAGAGAGAAGAGAAAGGAATTAAGCTCTTCATCATCTGTTTTTATATCCGAAACTATGTATTCTCTACCTTCCTGCGCTGTCATCAAGTTCATTTTAAAACCACCTAAAAAGCACCAAAATCGCAGTTAGCATACGCTAACCATATATATAATACACATACCGGAAGGATTTGTCAAGTATTTTTTCAATTTTTATTAACCATTGACGGTGAAATGCCGTAAATTTTTCGAAAAGCCTTGCTAAAATACAACGGATCGTTATAACCGACAAGCTCCGATACTTCTTTTATGCTTTCAAAATCGCCGCTTTCAATTATTGATTTTGCGTAAGAAATACGCCCTTCTACAACATATTCCTGCGGAGTCATATTAAATTCCGACTCAAATATCTTTCTGAAATATGTATCCGAAATTCCACACATACGATGCAGCTTGTTTATTTTAAAAGAGTTGTCGTATATATGTTTTTTCAGATATTCCACTGCCGGTTCAATCAGGCTGAATTTTCTTTCATCCGCACTGCTTGAATGTTCAATGCGTGAAATATATGATACCAGATCGTAAAAAACGGAAAGGCACTTATACTTGTCCGACAATGTCCCGAATTTCCAAAGCTCTGAAAAGTTCTTGCATATGTAATTCGCTCCGGGAAAGTTTTCAAAAGGATACACGGAAATTTTAGGATTTTCCAGATCCGCACAGAAGTTAATCGATGTATATAAATTTCCTCCGCAGGATTGCGTTCTAACTTCATATGCCGAGCCTTGCGGTAAAAAAATCATTTCGCCTTCATTCAGCCTGAT
>JAZQSB010000100.1:0-9325 GCA_045629885.1 Eubacteriales bacterium
GTCTGTTATTATAACACGATATGTCAATTTCGGGAAGAGGCTTTTTCTCTTTCGGATTGTTTTTCATATCCTCTGCCGCTCTTTTTGCAAAAACAAGGCTTTCGAGAAGCGAATTGCTGGCAAGACGGTTTTTGCCGTGAACTCCGTTGCACGCCGTCTCTCCTATCGCATACAATCCTTCCATTGAGGTTTTGCTTTGCTTATTCACCCTGATACCACCCATAAAGTAATGCTGAGCAGGCACAACGGGAATACATTCGTTCAAAACATCATAATTTTTATCCATACAATACTGCACTATATTAGGGAAATGCTCGTGAAGTTCTTCTTCCGGAATCGGGCGCAAGTCCTCCCATACAAAATCCGTTTTATCCTTTTTCATCTGCTCATTTATCGCGTCGGTCAGCAAATCACGCGGAAGAAGCTCATTTACAAAGCGCTTCATATCCTTGCCGTACAGCTTTGCTCCCTCACCCCTTACGGATTCGGAAATAAGAAAGCTTCTGTCTGCCGGCTCTCCGGAATACAGCGTGGTGGGATGTATCTGTATGTAATTTATGTTCTTAAGCTCTATACCATGATTTATCGCTATTGCAAGCGCATCTCCCGTGAGGTGGCGGAAGTTGGTCGAGTGGCGGTAAAGTCCGCCTATTCCTCCGGTTGCAAGCACTGTATACTCTACGCTGACAGTTTCAATGCTCCCATCCGGATTTTCAACAACCGCACCAGCGCACTCTCCATCCGCTTCTATTATATCAAGAAGCGTGGTGTTTTCGAGAATTGTTATGTTTTCACGTTCACGCACGGCAGCTAAAAGCTTGCTGGTAATTTCCTTTCCCGTAACGTCACGGTGGAAAAGGATTCTGTTTTTCGAGTGGGCACCCTCACGGGTGTAGTTAAACTCACCGTCATCTCCGCGCGAAAACCGTACGCCCATATTAACAAGCTCCGCAATGCAATCGCGCGATGAACGAATCATTATTTCCACGCTTTCACCGTCGTTTTCATAATGCCCGGCACGCATAGTGTCTTCAAAAAACGAATCAAAATCATTATCTGAGCGCAAAACACAGATGCCACCCTGAGCGAGGAATGAATCACTGCTCTCCGCATCCGACTTTGTGATGACCGTTATTTTTTTATCTGCCGGAAGATGCAAAGCACAATAAAGTCCTGCGCATCCGCTTCCCGCTATGAGTATATCTGTATTCATATAGCCTCCGTAAACCTTGTAAAAAGCTTCCTGTCATCTTTTGCCGGATAATATAATAACACAAAAGTTTACACATTTCAATACATGTGTAAACTTTTGTGTAAACTTTTTTTATGTTGTCAAAAATCGCGTCGTACTCTTTTCCCTCGCCTTGCATAAGAAGCTTTACAACCGCGATAAGATCGTCCGCGTTGTAGGTTTCACCAACAGCCGCCCACGGAACGCGGGTCTCACCGGTGTTGTATCTGAAATCTGTAGCCTTTTTTGTCATTTTAAATTTACTCCTTTCTAATGTTTATACTTATATATTAGAATAAATTCTTCCGTTTGTCAGTAATTATTTTAATTATTGCAAAAATTATTGATAATTTTTCCTATTGACAAAATTTTACATATTTGATATTCTATAATCCCCGAGCAAAATTCGACTTAAAAGGATGGATAATACTATGAAAGAAACGGGAATTGTAAGAAGAATTGATGAACTTGGAAGGATTGTCCTCCCTATTGAGCTGCGCAAGCTTCTTGGAATTGAGCAGCATGATCCGGTTGAAATATTTGTTGACGGAGATTCTATTATCCTGAAAAAGCACCATTCGAAATGCATTTTCTGTGGCTCTGATTCTTCCCTGTCTGAATATAAGGGCAAGCACGTATGTGCCCCCTGCGCCAAAAACCTTGCAAAGTAGTTTTTGATATACAGACAATCCGGCTGTGACGTTATCCGTCACAGCCGATCTATTTTTATTTGCCGCAGCAGCCGTAAGAAACAGGCTTGCAATCGCACGGCGGATTATCGGGAATTGCGCGAGACGGCGGGAAAAACTCCCCGACCGGGAACTTAATTTTGCGGAAAAGATCGCAGGGGCTGTCTTCACTTGAGCCGACACATTCCTTCTCAGGCATACAGAAATCATATGCCGGAATGAGAATCTGGCTGTCGCGTTCAAGACGGACAATTGAAAACTGACCGAGGGTTACAAGAAGATTCTTGCATCCTCCGCTGACAACAAGCTCATCGTCAAAATACTCTTTTATGCACTGCGGCACATCACAGAGCTCATCGCAGTTGCATTCACACTCCGGCGGTGTGCAGCTGCACACAGTCTTGGCTTCACAGATATCCGCATCAAGGAATATCGGGTCAACCGCTTCAACAAACGCCGTCGGCATATTTGTTGCACACTTGGAGCAAGCCGGAAGCTCGGAGCTGAATATCTTTACATCTCCCTCGCTGCCGAAGAGGATTACGTTTTTGTCGTAAATCGCAAGACCTTTGACCTTCTGTGTTCTTCCGTTGCATGCGCAAACCTCTACTGTGATATAGTAGAAAAATCTTATATCAACCGAGTAAAAGCCGCGGTTGAACGCTACATCACGTACATCTATGTTCGTCCAGAGGAGCTTCGCATCACGGCTCTTAACACTTGTTGCACAGTCGAGAATTTCCTGAGAACACCGTGTTGGATACACGCGCAGGTTCTCTATGCACTCTTTATCACGGCATGAGTCGTAGATTCTTTTTGTATGGATACACACAGCCTCTTTAACGCACGGCGGGTTTCCGTGGATCGGGCCGGGCAAAACCTTATCAGGCATTTGCAAATAACCTCCCGTAATAATGTTTTGAAGTCTCCTTCACTACATATTATGCAAGGTTTCATTTTCGGTGAAAAAACGCTACTTTATTTCCCTTTTCTTTTCTCGGCAAATGCAAAAAGCGCAAGTGGCAAAAGCACATATACACCGACAACCCATCCCGCTCCGGGCGTCCATTCCACCATCCCTCGCAGTTCAGATAAATCGCGGTAAATAAGTTGTGTCATAGCCGCGCATATAAGCGCAAGAGGAAGGCTGAGTCCTTCTTTTTTTGTTATATTAAACATCCCGCAAATCATATCTTCGGCAAACAGCAGACATACCGAGGTTTTAAAAAAGAGCGACAGCGTCATTGCAATGCAGGCAAGAATTTCGGTGTGTTGAATAAAACCTCCCACACCGCGGATGGACATTGCCGTGAATACGGGATAAAAATCCGTCCCTGCAACCCTTTCTCCTAGCGTTGCAACTGTGACTGCACCGATAAGCGCAAGCGCAAGCGCCGAGCCTGCAACCGACCACATAAAAAACTTTTTTCGGGCAGGTCCCGCCTCCATTCTCGTATATACCGAAAAAAGCGCGAACACCGTACCGAACCGGTTTAAAAACACCTCTCCTGCCCCGGTGAAAAAGTCACCAAGCTCTTTTTGGGAAGGAATAAGTCGCGAAAATTCCATCCACCTGATGCCGAAAAGGACGAACACTGCAAGCACCGCTGCCGAAAACCAGAACAGAAGCCGCGCCGCTCCGGACACAGCGCTCAGACCGCTACGAAGCGCAAGCGCAGAGATAATTGCAATAATAAGAGGAAGAACAATCTGAGGAGTTCTGAAAAGTGCCGTTATCTGCACAAAGCGAGAAAACACCGTAAGTGAAAGCACGCAGGTAACAAGCGCAAAAAAGGCTGTTACACCTCCGAAAAATCGCGCGCCCCATTTTCCGCACACAGAAGAAAGCACATCACAAAAGCTCTTTTCCGGATATCTGTCACACACTGATGCAATGCACCATGCAAGGAGCGTTGCCACCGCACCTGCTATTATATGTGCTATCCACGCACCCCTACCCGCATCACTTCCCGACATCACCGAATAGGCATTTGCAAAAATTACAAGGGCGCACACCGCTGCGCCCGAGCCGTTTGTTATTCTGCCGTCTCGCATACAATTACCTCATAAATATAGAAATCATTCCGGAAAGAGATGCACCAACGTGGTCACTTTCCGCGGCAATACCCGAAAACACAGCAAGAAAAAGAGACACCGCACCAAGAACTATATACATAACCTTTTCCTTACTCTCACGCATCCGGAAATCAAAAAACAATGCCGCCATGAAAACAACAGGAAGAACATAACTCATTTCTTTCCTCCCAAAATATTACTTACCGTTACCTCACAAGTCGCTTCCGTTACTTTTCCGTCCGTGCCGAAAATATTTCCAATGCCGTTTTTCCGTGCATATGAAATAAGACCTGAGAAAGCGTTCTCGAGATATTCTTTCGCGCACTCTTCCATCATTGCCGAATTAACATCCCCGTTCACTCCGGCAGGAGAAAGCACGCACTTAATGTGAATTTTCACAACACCATTATTTTCTTTTTTCTTTATATCATTTGCAAGAATTTCAAAAGATGCGCTCTCACCCTGCGGCAAAGTAAGCGTAGGCAGGTATCCGCCTGCACCGCTCCTTGTCATAAGTGACAGCGCAAGCATCTGCTCACCGTCAAGAAAACCTGCTATCTCTCCGTCCTTCATCACAGCACCGCCCTCAAGAAGCATTTTGTCGTTCTCTATGCTCGCAGTAGGCAGGATGTATTCACCGTTTTCCTGACGTTCCCTGAAAATCTGCCACGCACGCTTTGCAAAAAAGCGCCTTGAATTTTCCTCATTGGCAAACATATCGGATATGCTTTCAAACACGTCGCTGCCTCCGGGCGGTGCAGTTCTGATAAGCTCTTCCGCACTGCCGCCGCGCACAAGCACCGGTGCAATGTCAAGATAAACATCCTGCACGCGCAAAACCGTATCAAGTATCTCATCGGTATAACCTGCTGCATCCTCACTGATGAGAATACAGCTTGTGTGCCCCCAGTAAAGCTTTTTATCTGCACGACCTCCAAGCTCTCTTACAGCTTCAAAGAAGCTTCCACCCTCTGCTGTGTATTTTGCGCCCTCTTTATCGTCAATTCCTCCGGTGGGTGCGCACACAACGTTCACGCGTACCCCTTCCTCTGCGGCATTTATACCGACGCCGTTTACAATCTCCTGCATATTAAGTTCGTTATAGTCAAAGCATCCGCCGAGCGTGAGAACAAGGCATGCTGCGCTAAAAAGTTTTATAAACCGCATCAGAACTTCCTCCGGAAGCGAATTTTATTAAGACGTGATATTGCATACGGACGGTGAACCATCCTCTCACGCAGAACGCGCACATACCCATCCTTTGCTCCATCGCGCGTGTGAGGAATTATATATGCAGTAAAGTCAACGCCAAATGACTTGAGCGAGGATATATACGCAGCAAAGCCTATCACGCACACTGCGTATCCGTATATACCGAGCAGCGCCGAGAAAAGCAGAAAAACCAGTCTGAGAATTGCTATGGCACCGTCAAGCTTTGGTGTCAGAAATGAAGCGATTCCACACATCGCAACAATTATAATCATCTCAGCAGATACGATATTGGCCGTAACTATGCTCTGCCCGAGGACAATTGCTCCGACAGTGCTTACGGTAACGCCTATCGCCTTTGGCAAACGCACTCCCGCCTCACGCAGCAGGTCAAACAAAAGCAAAAGCAAAAACATCTCCACCGCTGCCGGAAACGGAACCTGCGCACGGCTTTTTGCTATACTTATAAGAAGATTTCGCGGTATCATCTCTTTATGATATGATATCAGCGCAATATAAAGTGCAGGAAGGCTCACCGCGGCAAAGAAAGAAACAAAGCGCAGAATGCGCGTAAAGCTTGCAAAGATGTGGTTTTCGTAGTAATCCTCATTCGCCTGAAAATTTTCGAGAAACAAATACGGAAACGTAATTGCATATGGAGTTCCGTCAACAAGAAGTGCCGCGCGTCCCTCAAAAAGTTTTGCCGCAACAACGTCCGGTCTCTCGGTCTTTCCCGTTGTATCAACGAGAGAAGATGGTCTGTCCGTAACAAGCTCGGAGATGTAATTTACGTCAAGCACGGAATCAATTTCAAACGATGAAAGGCGGTTCTCCATTTCCCTTATGAGCTTTTCCTCGCACAGTCCTTCGATATAAACAAGACAGGTTCTCGTGCGACTGACCTTTCCCACTTCTATAAATCTAAATTTGAGATTGGGGTTCTTTACCTTGCGCCGTATAAGACCTATGTTCGTGACAATAAGCTCGGAAAAGCCCTCTTTTGGTCCGTTCACGGCGTTTTCCGTTTCGGGAATGCTTATACCGCGGATTGCATACTTCTTTGAGTTTGCCGCTATCGCACGCGGACATGTGTCGAGAAGCACAAGCGTATCGCCAATAAGCACGGAACTCACCGCATCAAACGGTGTGTTCTTCACGCTGACATCGTCCGTACTTACTACCATTGCTGCCAAATCTTCCGCAAGCTTCTCACCAAAAACAATTCCGTCCGGATTGAATTTAAGAAGCGGACGGACAACGTTCTGGTCGATAACAATGTTATTTACAAGCACCTCGGTAAAAATCACACAGCCACGGACTTTGTCATTATATCTGTTACGGAAAGGACGGAAGATGACCGTTTCATCGTCGCCGAGAATTTCACGCATAAGCGCAACATCCCGCTCGAGATTTCCGGTAAACTGCATATTTTTAAGCTCTTCGGCAGAAAAACCTTTTCGCATCGTATCTTCCTCCGTTGCATTTATGTGGCTTATTTTGCCACGGATGGCGGATTTTATACTATTCCTGCCTGTTCTTTGCGTTTTTTTCGGCGGACACGATTTATATGACGTTCAAAATCTCCTTTGTTTATAAGCTCAGCGAGAACATACTGCTCAAAGCTCGGCACGGTGCAGGAATAGAAACCGAGCTTTTCGTTAAAGCACGGAACAAGCTCTTCGGGCAAAACCATATACCCGACACGCACCGACGGTGACACGGTCTTTGAAAATGTATTTATGTATATCACATTTCCGTTCTTTGAAAGAGAAAAAACAGTTTCCTCAGCCTTTGCCGATACCGAGAATTCCGACTCGAAATCGTCTTCTACAATATATCTTTTTTCTTTTTCCGTCCATCGGATATACTCGTGCCGCTTTGAGGCAGATGCCGAAACTCCGCTTGGAAAGCTGCGGTATGGGGTTATGTGAAGCACCTGTGCCAAGCTTCCGTGGAGATGCGCGCTTTCGATGCCGTCATCCCCGAGAGGTAAGCTCTCATACTTTACACCCGACACGCGGTAAACCTGCTCAATTTTCTCATAGGACGGAGACTCTATTGCATATATCTTCTCGCGTCCCAGAAGCTCTACAATCAATCCGTAAAGATATTCAGCCCCCGAACCTATAATTATCTGCTCCGGAGTTACATAAATTCCGCGGCTTCGCGCAAGATAATGCGAAATTGCCTCTCTCAACTCTTCGCACCCGCTTCCGGGCGAACGTTCAAGAATTTTTTCACCGTAATCGGAAATCACCTTGCGCATAACCTTTGCGAGAACCGAAAAAGGAAAAACATCCGCTGTGGAATTTTCCGAAAAAAAAGCATATTCCTTTACCGTTTTTTCTCTTTCAGGAAAAGAAGCAAAGCTTTCTTCCTTGCGAAAAGATACAAAATATCCGCTTCTCTCCCTTGCCTCTGCGTACCCTTCATCGCACAAAAGAGCATAGCAATGCTCAACCGTTACGGTACTTATCCCAAGTTCCTCTGCCACGGTACGTTTTGACGGAAGCCTTTCTCCAAACAGATAAATTCCGTCCGTTATGTCTTTTCTTATCTGCTCATACAACTGCAGATACACAGGTTTTCCTGCATTTCGTTCAATAAAATATTTCATCTGGTATTATAATTTTCTCCAATTCTGACCATTTTAATATGACCAAAAATATTATATCCTATCTTTGGAAATAATTCAATAAGGGAAGTGTATTTTCTATGAAAAACAATAAAACAAAACTCGTTGTTCTCTCTGCACTGCTCGCCGCAGTAATTGCCCTCTGCACGCGCTTTACCTCAATTCCCATTTTTGGTGGGATGGGTTATGTACATATCGGCGATGCATTTATTTTTCTCGCGGCGGCAATTCTTCCCACGCCGTATGCAATACTGGCCTCTGCCTGTGGTGGTGCGCTTGCAGACCTTATGTCCGGCTTTGTTGCATACATACTCCCCACAGCTATAATAAAAGCGCTTATGGCACTTACGTTTGCCGGCAAGAAGCGCGAAAAGCTCCTTTCAAAGCGCAATTTTCTCTCAACAATTCCCTCAATCGCCATTCTTGTCGGAGGATATTACGTTGCCGAAGTTATTATGTATCAAAGCTTTATAAGCCCGCTTATCGGAATGGTGTGGAATCTTCTTCAGGGTGTTTTCTCGGCTGTTGGCTTTGCTGTTCTTGCCACCGCGCTTGACAAGACACGCTTACGTGACAGCATTGGTGTATAGCAGCTAATATAAGTAATATTGCAAATATCAGATGACGGTTATTTTTTATACCGCCATCTGATTGATTTTTCAGCGCGGAATTTGTGTAAAAACTTTGAATAATCTGTGTATTTGATTGACGTTTCAGGGAATTTGTGATATGATATAGAATTGATATAATATCAATGTAAATAAAGGAAATTTTGTTATTATGTGGATTGCCGAAAATTTTGACGATTACAATGTTATAGACTGCGGAGACGGCGAAAAGCTTGAGCAATGGGGGGATTATTATCTTGTTCGACCGGAGCCTCAGGCAATCTGGTCTTCCCCGCGCAAACATCCGCGCTGGAAAAAATACGATGCGCTTTACTCCCGCTCTTCCTCAGGCGGCGGAAGCTGGACGAACAGGACGCTCCCCGCATCATGGTCAATTTCCTACAAAGACCTTACCTTCAACTTAAAGCCGATGAACTTCAAGCACACCGGCATTTTCCCGGAGCAGGCATCAAACTGGGACTTTATTATGAATATGGTTTCAAATGCCGGCAGACCCGTAAACGTGCTTAACCTTTTTGCATATACAGGTGCCGCAACCATCGCAGCGGCAAAGGCGGGCGCTTCTGTCTGCCACGTCGATGCGGCACGCGGAATGGTTGCGTGGGCGCGTGAAAACCTGGCAAGCTCCGGTCTTTCCGATGCTCCAATCCGTTGGATAGTTGATGACTGTGCAAAGTTTGTAGAGCGTGAGATAAGACGCGGCAGAAAATATGATGCAATCATTATGGATCCGCCGTCTTACGGGCGCGGCCCCACGGGCGAAATATGGAAGATTGAAAACAACTTGTTTGATTTTGTAAATCTCTGCTCCGGTGTTCTTTCAGACGAGCCTCTGTTCGTTCTCATAAGCTCATAC
>JAZQSB010000101.1:0-2760 GCA_045629885.1 Eubacteriales bacterium
GTCATCAATAATTGTGTCAAGTTCATAAGTGTCGTTTGTCAATTGTCTTTCTCCCATATTTCGTAATACCGGATACAGTAAACACAGCCTACCGTATCCCCGTCCTTGTCCTCTGCAAGCGTGTCTCCTCCGTCAAGCTGCGCACCGCAGACGGGACAGAAATACGCCGGCAGAATTTTCTTATCCGGAGCCCTTTCGGGGAAGTATCCCGGATACACATTCAATGTTTTTGTCCTCCTGTACTTTTGTTTTCAGGCGCGGCATCTCCGGTGGAAAAGGGGCAGAAATGCACACGCTCCGCAAATGACGGCTGCGCAAAGTGCAGTATCATTTATAATGATATATTAGCACTCATCTGAATTTCTGTCAAGCCAAAAAATGCCTGTTTTAAAAAAATTTTTTTCGACATATTGTATTTTAACATTATAAATGATATAATGTAACCGTAAAAAGTAATTTGGAGTGGTTTCTATGATATCCCAGAACATAAAAAAATTCCGGAAGGAAAAGGGGTTTTCCCAGACGGCGCTCGGTGAGATGCTTTGCGTGGGGCAATCCACCGTGGCTATGTGGGAGTGTGGTAAAAACAGTCCGGAACATGCCACGCTGCTGAAGCTTGCCGAGCTGTTCGGCGTAAGTGTTTCACGTCTTTGCGGTTCAGAGGAAGAAACAGTTAAAGTAAAGGTGTTGGGAAACGTTGCTGCAGGGCAGCCGATTTATGCTGATGAGAATGTTATAGGTTATGAGGAACTCTCGGCGGAGAGCGCACGTGGGGGAGAGTTTTTTGCCCTTCGCATTCGCGGAAGAAGTATGGAACCGAGAATACTCGAGGGGGACACGGTAATTGTCCGTTGTCAGAGTAGCGTTGAAAACGGCGAAATAGCCATTGTTCGTGTTGGCGGAGAAGAAGCAACATGTAAAAAGTTTTACCGCAATGGTGACGGAATAAGCCTTGTCTCAATAAATCCCGAATACGAACCTATGTTTTATTCCCATGCGGCGCTAAGGGAGGTAAAGATAGAAGTTCTCGGCAAGGTGTGTGAGCTTCGCGCGCGTTTTTAGGCTCGAAAAGCAATAAATTTGTAAAATTGTTATTTTTTTGTCAAAGAACTGCGCAAATATACAAAAAGAAGCATTGCAAATGTGCGGAAAAAGTGATACAATGTTATATAGAAAAATTTGCGTTTTTATCGCAACGTAACTTAACAAAACATAATTTTTGAAAGGGAGTTTAAAATTATGGATTACAAACAGCAGGCTCTTATCGACCACGAAAAGTGGCAGGGCAAGATTGAGGTTACTTGCCGTTGCCCCGTTGCAACAAAGGATGACCTTTCCGTTGCTTACACCCCCGGTGTTGCAGAACCGTGCCTCAAGATCAGCGAGGATGTTGATCTTTCTTATAAGTACACACGCCGCGGCAACCTCGTTGCTGTCGTAACTGACGGTACGGCTGTTCTCGGTCTCGGTGACATCGGTCCTGAGGCAGGTATGCCGGTTATGGAGGGTAAGTGTGTTCTCTTCAAGGCATTCGGCGGCGTCGATGCTTTCCCGCTTTGTGTCCGTTCCAAGGATGTTGACGAAATAGTAAGGACAATCCAGCTTCTTGCCGGTTCATTCGGCGGCATTAACCTCGAAGATATCGCGGCTCCGCGTTGCTTCGAGATTGAGCGCAAGCTTAAAGAAGTCTGTGATATTCCGATATTCCACGATGACCAGCACGGTACAGCTGTTGTTTCCGCTGCAGCTATGATCGGTGCTTGCCGTCTCACAAAGAAGAACATCGGCGATCTTAAGGCTGTTGTTTCCGGTGCAGGTGCTGCAGCTATCGCTGTTACCCGTCTTCTCATGGCTCTCGGTCTTAAGGAAGTTATCCTTTGCGACCGTAAGGGTGCTATCTACGAAGGCCGTGACGGCTTAAATCCTGAGAAGGAAGCTATGGCTAAGATCACCAACCGTGAGATGAAGGCAGGCTCTCTTGCTGAAATGATGGTTGGCGCTGACGTTGTATTCGGTCTCTCCGGCCCCGGCATCATTACCCAGGATATGGTTCGCTCCATGAACAAGGATCCGATGGTATTCGTTATGTCCAACCCGACTCCGGAAATCTTCCCGGATGAAGCAATCGCTGCAGGTGCTGCTGTTGTCGGTACAGGTCGTTCTGACTTCCCGAACCAGATCAACAACCTCCTCGCATTCCCGGGTATCTTCCGTGGTGCTCTTGATGTTCGTGCAAGCGACATCAACGACGAGATGAAGGTTGCTGCTGCTTACGCTATTGCAAACCTCATTCCTGAGGAAGAGCTCCGTGCAGACCGCATCATCATCGAGCCGACAAACCCGGCTGTTGCTCCGGCTGTTGCTAAAGCTGTTGCAGAAGCTGCAAGAAAGACCGGCGTTGCAAGAATCTAACTCAATATATCAAAAGGACTTTGCGGAATTTCCGCAAAGTCTTAGACTGTCGAAAAAGGTATGAGACCACAAGCGGAGAAAGAATAAAAGAAGAAGTTCCAAAAACTCTCCACTATCAAAAAACCACGACTTTTACAAAACAAAATCCCTTGAAACATCGAGTTTCAAGGGATTTTCCGCTTGTTTTGCCCGAATGGAACCTCTCGAAGTATAAACATACATCTTCGGGTTCCATTCTGCCAATCTCACACCTTTTTGGAAAGTCTCACAGCGTGTCGAAAGTTTTTCGACACGCTGCTTTCCGCAATTTTGCGGAAAGGTTTTTAAGATTTAAACAAAGGTAAAATT
>JAZQSB010000102.1:0-21632 GCA_045629885.1 Eubacteriales bacterium
TTCTCCGTCCGGAAGATGTTATCCTCGTTCCGAAGTGCGAAAGCCTTCCCTCCGGAGAGGTCGTTTCCTCCATATTCAAGGGCGTTCACTACGAAATGCGCATTGATGTGTGCGGCGAAACCATTATTGCCCAGTCCACCGTCAACTGTCCACCGGGAAGTGTTGTTTCTCTCCGCGTTGACCCTGAGAACATTCAAGTTATGCACAAGAGCGAAAACTCGCCCGACAGAAAAAAGACCACTTCTGACGAAATTTCGGAGGTTGAGATTTGAAAAAGAATGCTTGCTTGATTCCGCTGTATGTGTGGACAGCGGTGTTCGTCCTTTTCCCGCTTGCCATCGTAATTTATTTTGCGTTTACACGCGCAGGCGACACGGGCCTTGAGTTTTCCCTTGAAGGTTTTTCGCGTCTTGCAGACCCCATGTATCTCGGAGTGGTTCTTAAAAGCTTCAGGATTGCAATTATATCCACACTTGTGTGCATCCTTTGCGGCTATCCCGCCGCATACATTCTGGCAAGAAGCCGCTCACGCGCAAAATTTATCATTGTAATTCTTATGCTTCTGCCTATGTGGATGAACTTTCTTCTCCGCACATATTCATGGCTTTCCATTCTCGAAAATACGGGAATCATAAACACGGTTTTAGCCTCTCTCGGTCTTCCTAAGGTTCGTTTTCTCTACAACGAGGGCGCCGTTATCCTGGGCACGGTGTATAATTATCTTCCGTTTATGATTATGCCGATTTACATAACGCTCTTAAAGCTTGACGAAAGCCATCTTGAAGCGGCGGCGGATCTCGGTGCAAACCCGGTTCAGGCTTTCCTGCGCGTCACTCTCCCCTTCTCCGTACCGGGGATTTTATCGGGAGTTTCGATGGTTTTTGTGCCAAGCGTTACAACCTTTGTAATCTCCCAGCTTATGGGCGGTGGCAAGGTTCCCCTTATCGGCGATGTTATCGAACAGCAATTCCGCGTTGTGAACGACTGGCACTTCGGCAGCGCACTCAGCGTCGTTATAATGGTTATTGTTCTTGTCTTTATGTACTTTATAAACCGCGGCGATGTTGAATCGGGAGCCGCAAACGGAGGTAGAATACTTCGATGAAAAAGCTTTCAAAAAGCTATATCGGTCTCGTCCTCGCGTTTTTGTATGCCCCGATAGCCGTTCTTATGGTATTCTCGTTCAATGCGTCCAAATCCCGCGCAAACTGGCAGGGGTTTACGCTTGACTGGTACCGCCAGCTGTTCACAAATGACTCTCTTATGTCCTCGCTTTATACCACGCTTCTGTGCGGATTTCTTGCCGCACTTGTCGCAACGATAATCGGCTCTATGGCAGCATACGGACTTGCCAGACGTCGTGGCGGCGGGAGCACGCTTGTTCTCTCCATCGCCTATATCCCCATGCTAAATGCCGAAATTGTAACCGGCGTATCTCTTATGCTTCTCTTCACGCTTATGGGGCTTGACCTTGGATTTTTTACGATGCTACTTGCACACATCACGTTCTGTATTCCGTATGTTATCCTTGCGGTGCTTCCAAAGGCGCGCCAGCTTGACTGGAGCCTATACGATGCGGCACAGGATCTTGGCTGCACGCCAATGCAGTCTTTCTGGCGGATAATGTTTCCTGAGCTTCTTCCCGGTGTGTTTACGGGATTTCTTCTTTCGCTTACAATGTCGATTGATGACTTTATCATCAGCTTTTTCACAACCGGCAACGGCGTAAGCAACCTCTCTATTTCAATCTACACAATGGCAAAGCGCGGAATAAAACCCGAAATTAACGCGCTTTCAACCATAATGTTTGCCGCAATTCTTATAATCCTCATCATTACAAATGTGAGTGCGGCGAAAAAAGACCATAACAAGGCAAAAAGGAGTATGAGGATATAATGAAAAAGATTGTTTTAGCTCTTGCTGCAGTGCTCTGCCTGCTCTTTTCATCCTGTGGTGATGACAGACCTGTCGTAAAGGTTTATAACTGGGGTGACTATATCGCGCCTGGAGTAATTGACCAGTTTGAAGAAGAAAGCGGTATGCGCGTTATATATGAAATGTTTGAGACAAACGAGGATATGTACACAAAAATAAAGAACTCAAACAACTCATACGATGTTATTATCCCCTCTGATTATATGATTGAGCGCATGATTGCTGAAAATCTTCTCTCCGAGATTGATATGAGCAAAATCACAAACTACAACAACATTGATGAAGAGTACAAAAACCTCTCCTTTGATGCGGAAAACAAATTCTCTGTGCCGTATACTTGGGGGACGGTTGGCATTCTCTATAATAAAACTATGGTAGATGAAGCGCCAACAAGCTGGGGCGCGCTCTGGGACGAGAAATATAAAGACAATATTATTATGATGAACAGCCAGCGCGATGCTATCGGCATTACACTTAAATACCTCGGTCAAAGTCTGAACACAACCGTTCCGGCTTCTCTTGAAGCGGCAAAGCAGAAGCTTATTGACCAGAGCCCGCTCGTTCTTACATGGGTTGTCGATGAGGTGAAGGATAAAATGATAGGCGGCGAGGCAGCTCTTGCGCTGGTATATGCAGGTGATGCAGTTTACTGCAAGGGCGAAAACCCTGACCTTGAATACGTTATCCCCTCGGAGGGTTCAAACATATTCTTTGATTCTATGTGCATTCCCGCAAGTTGTCAGAACAAAGACGGCGCAGAGAAGTTTATAAACTTTATGTGCCGCGCCGATATTGCGGCAATGAATGCGGAATACATCGGCTACTCCTCCCCCAGCACGCCGGCACGCGAGCTTATGGGCGAAGCCGGACAGGATCCCACAGCATATCCGGACATAACAAAGTATGACCTTGAAATCTTCTCCTCGCTCGGCGACAAGACAAAGATTTACGACGAGCTCTGGACTGAGATTAAAACTTCAATAGGCGTGTAATAAAAAAGCTAAGAAGCGCCAACATACAGAAAAGACGGACGAAAATTCGTCCGTCTTTTGCATTATCTGCTATTTCTCAAATCCATATTCGGTTGCCAGTTTGATAAGCTTTTCTGCCCATTCGGGAGATTCTTCCTGCAGGTATTCAATGGCACTCTTTTCACCATTGAATTTGTTGCCACGGTTCTCCAGTCCCACACTTTCGCCTCATCTTTGTTTTGGGGTAAATCTACATTATACTGATTTCTTCCATAATGAATTTCTCTGATCTCGGGTTCTAAGGCTTTACCTACCGCTGCCACCGGAGAAATGTATGGAAGTAAATCTTCTCCGTAGTCCTTAATTTTATCCCACCATGTTTCCTGCTCCTTTTGAGAAGTGTTCTTCACTTGCGTATATGTTGGTGTTGCATCGGAATAGAGAGTTATTCTTGCTCCGCCTTCTTGCGATGGTCTATACGGAAGATTCTGTATTCTTGGTTCCCCGTCAACTGAAGGACGGTATGGTGGATTTTGTATCGTTGGCTCCTGCCATGACTGCTTTTCTTGCCATGGGAGTATGTCATTTACAGAGTTAAACCCCTCAAAAAATGCCTCATAGTCCTTTTCCGTCACATTGTCTCCAACTATTTTTACACTGGACGAGAAAGGAGCTTGCGGTCGTGTTTGCGTTGTTGTCTGCGAGGTTCGCTCGTTTTTGCTTGTTATTTTGCCCGGCTTATAGTCCATAAGGGTTTTCGGTCGTTTATTAAATAAATCTTGAGTTATCATTTCTTTCTCCATTGTAACATTTTTTTAGTGTTTTTGCAATCTTTGCTATAAAAATTTTGTATAACAAAAAAACGGACACCCTGCGCACGCGGAGCCTTCCGCTTGAACCCACAAAGAAATTCATAGCGATACACTCCAAGGCATCACTGTTATAAATTATATCAGAAATTTAATTTTGGTGCTGCCAGATTTTTGCCAGATTTTTTGCGGAAGTACGATCCTACATAGGTTTCGTCGGGAAACACGTAAAAGCTGACCACAGCAACAAAAAAGACCACACACATTTCTGTGTGATGCCCCGTCGTACAACAAGGACTTTCAGCGAAATAAATTTCGCTGAAAGTCCTTGTCTGTTTTTCTTTTTATCTTTCAAGTCTTTCGCCGAGGCGTTTACCGACGGATTGAAGCACCGACAAAAGCGACTGGGAAAGCGCAGGATACTCTGCAGATATATCTTCCTGAGAAACGGACGGAAGAGAGCTCTTTTTCTCTTTTTCTTCCGTAATCCCTTCTGCTTCACGCTTTATGTTCATCGCGGTAAACGACATTTCAGCGTTTGTAAGCTCGCTCCATAGACGCTCATCAACGGAGAAAATATCTTCACTGCCCGTTTTGTCCGCCGAATACAGCGAGCGGAACACCTTGTACACTGCAAGGTTAAAAAACGTAGCCGTCTCCGTGATAAGATTTTTGTTTTTTGATTTTCCCACAATATCAAATATAATGCTGAGAGAATTTATAACAAGCTTTTTTGAGAGCGTTGCCATCATACTGCCACGAAGAACATTGTCCTTATCCTCTGAGCTGTCCGGTAAATCCTCTGCGGTAATCGTATAATCCTCACGGGACATTGTTCTGCCAAGCAGAAAATCTGCCGACACTTTATAATAATCCGCAACTCTTGCAACAAACTCAAGCCCCGGCTCACGCAGACCATTTTCATAGTGCGAAAGCACCGCCTGAGATACACCAAGCTCTTTTGCCACCTTGCGCTGACTTAAACTTCTTTCTCTGCGCAAAAGAGACAACGTGCGCGGAAAATCCATATTGTTTTTCACTGAAAACCCCTCCGTTTTTGAAACAATATGTATATTATACCTCTATTATTACAAAATGTAAAGACAATTTTTGGTGTTTTTCGCGATAAACATTGTAACAAGCTCAAATTTGTGCTAAAATGATAACATTAATCTATTTAGAACAAGGAACTGATTTTAATATGCATAAAACTTTGAAATGCGGGCTTCTGGGAGAAAGGCTCTCCCACAGCTACTCAAAGCAAATTCATGCCTGCCTTGCAGGCTATGAATACGAGCTTTATGGAGTCCCTCGGGACACTGCAGCGGAAATGATAAAAAGCGGAGAGTTTGACGGTCTTAACGTAACTATCCCATATAAAAAGCTTGCATATTCTCTGTGTGACAAACTTGATGAATTTGCCGCCGATGCAAAAAGCGTAAACACCGTTGTGCATCGCGACGGAAAAATTTGCGGCTATAACACCGATGTTTTCGGCTTTATGACAATGACAAAACGCGCGGGGATATCCTTTGAGGGAAAAAACGTTGTTATCCTTGGCAGCGGCGGTACGTCAAAAACTGCGTATCTTGCAGCCAAAAAGATGAACGCAAAAAAAATAACCATAGTCTCCCGCACCGGTGAGGTGAATTACGATAACGTCTATTCCCTTTCCGACACGGAGATAATTGTCAATACAACTCCCGTGGGAATGTATCCTAAAAACGGAGAGAGTCCCATTGACCTTTCCCGTTTTCCAAATTGCACGGGCATGGTTGACGTTATTTACAACCCCACAAAAACCAAGCTTATCTTTCAGGCAGAAGCTCTCGGCATCCCATGGGTAAGCGGTCTTTCAATGCTTGCCGCGCAAGCGTGGCGAGCGTGTGAAATATTCACCGGCGAAAGCCTCTCCACCGTCCTCATTGACACGGCAGTGCAAAGTGTTATGCGCTCTACCTCCAACATCATCCTTATCGGTATGCCGGGAAGCGGAAAAAGCACTGTTGCAAAACTTCTCTCCGAAAAAACGCGCAGACGGCTTATTGATACGGACGAGGAAATCCGCATGCGTTTTGGAAGTCCTGCCGATATAATAAAAAACAACGGTGAACAAGAGTTCCGCAAAATTGAAACCGCGATTCTTCGCGAGTTTGGTCGGGAACGGGGGCTTATTCTCTCAACCGGCGGCGGAGTTGTCACAAGAGAAGAAAACTTACCCCTTCTCTCACAGAATGGAAGAATATATCTTATTGAGCGCGACCTTGAAAAGCTTGCAACAAACGGCAGACCTCTCTCCGTGGATGTGAAAAAGCTTTTTGATGCGCGCCGCGAAAAGTATCTGCGCTTTGCAGACGTAAGAGTCGACAACAATGCGTCTGCCGAGGATGCGGCACACCGGATTATAAAGGAGTTTGGATTTGAAATATGAACATTCGTTTTGCAACAGAGCGCGATGTCTCAAGAATAATGTTTTTCATAGAAGAGCTTGCCGAATACGAGAAAATGTCCAATGACGTTGTTGCAACGGAAGATATGCTCCGCAAAGAGATTTTTGAAAAGAAAAACGCCGAGGTTATCTTTGCCCTCGACGAAAATGGACACGAAGTCGGCTTCGCGCTGTTCTTCACAACATTTTCAACCTTCCTCGGTCGCGCGGGTATTCACCTTGAAGACCTTTATGTTCTTCCGGAGGCGCGCGGAAACGGTCATGGCAAAGCACTTCTTAAATACCTTGCCGGTCTGTGCATTGAGCGCGAATTCGGTAGGCTTGAATGGACGTGCCTTAACTGGAACACGCCGAGTCTTGATTTTTACCGCGCACTCGGTGCCAAAACCATGGATGAATGGACTTCACTTCGCGTCAGCGGAGAATCTCTCCTGAAACTTGCGGAAAACTCATAAATTTTGTTTTTTCTTTTTATTAACATAAACAAGCGGCAAAGTGCAAGCTTTTTGCACCTTACCGCTTACTTTTTACTTTATTTTTATTTTATCGCGCATTTCCTCGGCTTTTGTGCGGATGCCGGAAAGGATGTCCTTTAAATCCTTGTCCTCTATATAATCATGGTTCTCGTAATAGACTGAGTAGATATGCTTCTTATCCGGAGATTCTCCTAGCATAGCTTTTTCTGCATCTTTGGTAGTCTTCTTTAAGTTTTCCCACTGCTCACGCGTGTATTTTCCAATGGACATAAGGCGGATATCTCTCTCGCCCTCGGTATAGTAAAAATCCGTCTGCGGATATGTGTTGCCGGAGCTTCCCGCCTCACGCGTGACAGCCTTGAAGTTTTGCTGCCACGCTTCGGGGATGTCAAACGAAAGACCGTCTTTGTCGTACATTGAAATTCTCTCGCCGGTTGCGTTTGTGTTTGCATCCGTGTTTTGTCCTCCCGATGCAGAAGTATCTCCGGCGTTGTCCGCCGCGTCATTTCTGCATGCACACAAAATCATTGCAAGCACAAGCACGGGAAGGATAAGTTTAGATATTTTTTTAAACATAAAATCACCTCATCCACATTATGGACGAGGTGATGAATTTTTATACAGGATTATTTTTTTTACATTGCAAGTATTCATTTCTGTTTTTGCGGGCATAATGCAAATAAGCAATAAAAAAGGAGAGAAAAAACATGAAAAAATTATTTTCAATATTAATCGCACTCACAATGCTCTTTGCCTTTACCGGATGTATGGGTGACGGCGGGAGCGCCGGACAAACAAACGCGGCGGTATTTTACTACACCTATTCCGACCCGTATATCTCCACTGTCCGCGCAAGCCTTGACCGCGAGCTTGAAGCTGCCGGAATAAAATATCAGGACTATGACTCAAACTCCAGCCAGACTACTCAATCCGAGCAGGTTCAGACCGCTATCACCAACGGCGCTAATCTTCTTATTGTAAATATAGTGGAAACCGGCTCTGATGATGCCGCGCGCGGAATTGTTCAGCAGGCAAGAGCAGCGGATATCCCCCTCATCTTTTTTAACCGCGAGGTATCAGACGAAATTATCGCAAGCTACGAGAAATGCGCCTTTGTCGGCACGGATGCCGCAGAAGCGGGGCATATGCAGGGCGAAATGATTGCAGATTACCTTATCAAAAACTATGATGCGGTTGACTTAAACGGTGACGGCACAATCTCATATGTAATGTTTAAAGGTCAAAACGGCAATGCCGAAGCTGAGTTCCGCACAAAATATGCTGTTGAGGATGCAAATGCCGCATTAAAAGAAGCCGGCAAGCCCGAGCTTATGTTCTATGACAAAAACAACCGTGACAAATACCTTGTTGACAAGAACGGAACATGGGCGGCAAGCGCATCCAACGAATATATGACAACGATACTCACCGAATACACCGAAGCAAACAAAAATATGGTAGAGGCCATTATCTGCAATAACGACGGTATGGCAGAGGGCGCAATAACTGCGCTTAACACCGCAGGATATAACACAGGTAGCGGAAAGACAATCCCGGTTTTCGGCGTTGATGCAACGGAAGCGGCGGTTTCGCTCATCGGTTCCGGAAAAATGACAGGAACGATTAAGCAGGATGCCGCAGGTATGGCAAAGGCGCTTTCCCGCCTTTCCTCAAACATCAAGGATGGCAAGGATCTTATGAGCGACACATCAGACCTTCACATTGACGAGAATGTTTCTAAAATCCGCATACCTTACGGAATTTACACGGGTGAAAAAAAGGAACTCTAAAGGAGAAATCGGATAAAAAGCTATGGAAAACGATGTACTTCTTAGAATGCAAGGCATCTCGAAATCCTTCCCGGGCGTGCGTGCGCTCGATAATGTTTCCCTTGATGTGCGGCGCGGTACGGTTCACGCACTCATGGGCGAAAACGGTGCCGGAAAAAGCACGCTTATGAAATGCCTTTTCGGAATTTATACAAAAGACTCAGGAAAAATACTGTTGGATGGCGAGGAAGTATCCTTCAAAACGTCAAAGGAAGCGCTGGACCACGGTGTTGCCATGGTGCATCAGGAGCTTAATCAGGCACTGAAACGCAGTGTTGCCGACAATATCTGGCTCGGGCGGTACCCTACAAAGGGACCGCTCGTGCGGGAGAAAAAAATGCATGAAGACACCCGCGAAATTTTTAAAAAACTCGGTATTGATATTAACCCCTCCCAGATAATGGGAAGGATGCCTGTTGCACGGCGACAGATGGCGGAGATCGCAAAGGCGGTATCCTATAACGCCCGCGTTATCGTTTTTGACGAGCCTACAAGTTCGCTCAATGACGCTGAGGTTGAACAGCTTTTCCGCATTATAGATATGCTAAAAAAGAACGGTACGGCGATAATCTATATTTCACACAAGATGGAGGAAATTCTGCGCATCTCCGACGATATTACCGTAATGCGTGACGGAAAGCACATTGCAACGGAACCGGCAAAGAATATGACGATGGAAAAAATAATAAAGCTTATGGTTGGGCGTGAACTTGGAAATCGTTTCCCGGAGCGAAAAAACAAGCCGGGTAAGCCTCTCCTTGAAGTGGAGAGGCTTACCTCCCGCTATTCAAACCTGCGCGACGTTTCCTTCACTCTTCGCGAAAGTGAAATTGTCGGTGTGGCGGGACTTGACGGTGCAGGAAGAACGGAGCTTCTGGAAAATATCTTCGGTCTTTCCGCACGTGAGAGCGGGCGTCTTACCCTGCGCGGGCGGGAGATAAAAAACCGCAACGCGCGGGATGCGATATCAAACGGATTTGCGCTTGTAACCGAAGAGCGGCGCTCCACAGGTATTTTCGGGATTCTTTCCATCCGTGCAAACACCACGGTGTCAAGCCTAAAAAAATATCTTTCTTACGGCTTTGTGCTTAACAAGAAAAAAATGCGCCTTGCAACGGATGATATGATAAAATCACTACGCATTAAAACACCGACACAAGATACAAAAATCCGCTCGCTTTCAGGTGGGAATCAGCAAAAGGTTATCTTTGGTCGCTGGCTTCTTACCGAGCCGGATATTCTTCTTCTTGACGAGCCGACGCGCGGAATAGACGTAGGTGCGAAATTTGAAATATACAGCGTCATAGGAAACCTTGCGTCAAGCGGAAAGTCAGTTATTATGGTATCGAGCGAAATGCCCGAGCTTCTGGGCGTGTGTGACCGAATCCTCGTAATGTCCGGCGGGCGGCTTGCCGGCGAGGTGGACACAAAGGACGCAACGCAGGAACAGATAATGACACTGGCAACAAAATACGCCTAAGATAAAGAGGTGGCTAACTTATGGAAAACAAAAAAAACACACGTTTCCGGCGCGGATTTGACGAGTACAAAACACTCGATCCCGCCGAAAAAAGCCGGATAAAACGCGAATTTTTTATAAACAACGCACTGTATATCTTCCTCATTGCCGTCATCATTGCAATAGCGATATACCGCCCGCGATTTGTCTCCCCCAGCTCACTTATCAACATACTCTCGCTCTCAGCCGCCAATCTGCCTATTGCGCTGGGAATAGCAGGCGCAATAATCCTTACGGGTACCGACCTCTCCGCAGGCCGTGCCGTTGGACTTTGCGCTTGCGTTGCCGCCTCGCTCCTGCAGGCAACGGGGTATGCAAACAAAATGTTTCCGGCAATAGGAACAATGCCGGTATTTCTCGTTATCGCGCTTATTATTGCAATAGGCGCGCTTATCGGTGCGATAAACGGCTTTTGCACGGCAAAATTTAATCTTCATCCGTTTATCGTAACCCTTGCAACCCAGCTTATAATATATGGCGGGCTTCTTATGTATCTGACGCTTGGCACGAACAACGGTCAATCTATCTCCGGTCTTTCTGAAAGCTATACAGGTTTTATAAACGGAAGCTTTCTTTCCGTCGGCGGAACAGCAATACCCAACTTCGTGTGGTATTCACTTATAATAACCGTAATAATGTGGTTTGTCTGGAATAAAACCACATTCGGAAAAAATATGTTTGCCGTAGGCTCAAATCCCGAAGCCGCCCACGTTTCCGGCGTCAACGTCACTCGCACAATAATTCTTGTATTCACGCTTGCAGGAGCCCTGTACGGCGTTACCGGTTTTATAGAGGGAGCAAGAATAGGCTCAAACAGCGCATCAACCGGTCTTAACTATGAGCTTGATGCAATTGCAGCGTGCGTGATCGGCGGCGTATCTTTCGTTGGCGGTATCGGTAAGATACGCGGAGTAATAATGGGTGTTGTTCTTCTGCGAATAATCTTTGTCGGTTTGACCTTCCTCTCCGTCAACCAGAATATGCAGTATATTATAAAGGGACTTATTATACTTATCGCGTGCGCGATAGATATGAGAAAATATCTTGTGAGAAAGTAGGGTGCAGAGCAATGAGGAAGATAAACCCTTATGCGAATGTCTCGATCGGCGTTTGCGTGCTTGATACAGCAATAATCGTAAGGCTTGCGCTTCTCGGTGTTCTTATCAGCATTCACTTTTAATTATTTTCCTTTTTTTGGCTCTCTTTTTTGTTGACAAAAGGCAAAACAATATGTATAATTATTGTACAAAGCCTTGCGGCAAATTGCCGCATCTTTACAACAAATTATGGGAGGTTTCACAATAATGAAAAAGGTTTTGGCACTCACACTTGCAGCTGTTATGGTTCTTGCTTTTGCAGCTTGCTCTTCCCCCGTAGAAAAAGAAGTTCTCACAATGGGAACAAACGCAGCATTTCCGCCGTATGAAATGGTTGACGAAAACAACAACATCATCGGTATTGATGCTGAAATCGCTGCTGCTGTTGCAGAAAAGCTCGGTATGGAGCTTGAGATTAAGGATATGGCTTTTGATTCTCTTATCACTGCTGTTTCCTCCGGCGCGGTTGACGTTGTTCTCGCAGGTATGACAGTTACCGAGGAGCGCAAGGAGGCGGTAAACTTCTCCGACTCTTACGCTACAGGCATTCAGGTTGTTATCGTTCCCGAGGGCAGCGCTATAGCTTCCATTGATGACCTTGAAGGCAAAAAAATTGGCGTTCAGTCGGGCACAACCGGCGACATCTACTGCTCCGACTCTCCGGAGAACGGCGGCTACGGTGAAGATGCTGTTTCCCGTTATGACAATGGCGCTCTCGCTGTTCAGGCACTCCTCAACGGTCAGGTAGACTGCGTTGTTATTGACAACGAGCCGGCAAAGGCATTTGTTGAAGCAAACGAAGGTCTTAAAATTCTTGACACTGAGTTTGCAGTCGAAGATTATGCTGCTGCTATTGCAAAGGAAAACACAGAGCTTCTCGATAAGTTCAACACTGCACTTTCCGAGCTTCGTGCAGAGGGTAAGATTGACGAAATCGTCGGCAAGTACATCAAGGCAGAGTAATTTTAAAAAGCTCCCTCCCGGAGGGAGAAGAATTTTTCAAGCATTTATACCTCCCCCATCCGGGGGAGGTATATGACTAAAAACGAGGTATGTGCAAATGAATGTTTTAACCTTTGCCAAATGGTTATCTGAAATGGCACCGGGCTGGATTCTCGCTCTCCCCGAGTCTCTTCAGCGCCTGTGCTTTCAGTTCTTCCAGGTGTTCGTTTTCGAAAACCGCTGGAGGTTTTTTACCGATGGCCTTATCACTACGTTTGTCGTAACAATTGGTGCGCTTATTCTCGGCGTTATCATCGGTATGGTTGTTGCGATAATCCGCTCAACTCATGACAGCACGCGCGGTCGTCCGAATATTTTTCTTCGCATTATAAATGCAATATGCAAAATTTACGTCACTGTGCTCCGCGGTACACCGCTTATGGTTCAGCTTCTTATTATGGGCTTTGTCGTTATGGTACCCAAAAGCACATTTGACACAAACGTCTGCGCAATTATCACGCTCGGTATAAACTCCGGTGCATACGTCGCGGAAATCGCCCGCTCGGGAATTATGTCGATCTCGGCAGGTCAGATGGAGGCAGGCAGAAGCCTTGGTCTTAACTATCGCCAGACGATGAGCTACATAATCATCCCGCAGGCGTTTAAAAACATACTGCCCGCGCTCGGAAATGAGCTTATCGCTCTCCTCAAGGAGACATCGCTTGTTACAGTTATCGCTCTTCAGGACGTAACAAAGGCGGCACAGGTAATCGTAAGTAAGACCTACACGGCAACGATTCCATATATAAGCCTTGCGCTTATTTACCTCGTTCTCGTTATGATTCTTACAAAGCTTCTCGGAATACTTGAGAGGAGGCTTCGCGAAAGTGATAAACGTTAAAGGACTTGAAAAAGCGTTCGGTGACCACAAGGTTCTCTGTGGCATCGACGAGCATATTAAAAAAGGCGAAAAGGTTGTTATCATCGGTGCATCCGGCTCGGGAAAATCCACCTTCCTGCGCTGTTTGAACCTCCTTGAGCAGCCGACCGGTGGACAAATTTTCTTTGAAGGCACGGACATCACCAACCCGAAAAACGATATAAACAAGCTCCGCCAGAAGATGGGAATGGTTTTTCAGCAATTTAATCTCTTCCCGCATATGACGGTAAAAGAGAACATAAAGCTTGCCCCTGTAAAGCTTAAGCTTATGACGGAAGCTGAAGCAGAAGAAAAAGCCCTTGCGTTACTTTCCCGCGTCGGACTTCCCGAAAAAGCGGATGCATATCCCGGTCAGCTTTCCGGCGGACAGCAGCAGAGAATAGCAATTGCCCGCGCACTTGCAATGAACCCGGATGTAATGCTATTTGACGAGCCGACCTCCGCTCTTGACCCGGAAATGGTGGGTGAGGTTCTTGAAATTATGCGTGAGCTTGCAGATGAGGGAATGACGATGGTTGTCGTTACCCACGAAATGGGCTTTGCCCGCGAGGTTGCAACGCGTGTCCTCTTTATGGACGAGGGCGTTATCGCTGAACAGGGTACTCCCGATGAGCTTTTCGGCAACCCTCAATCACCGCGCCTGCGCGCATTCCTCGGCAAGGTGCTGTAAGAAATTTAAAATACTGAGAAAATCGGAACGACATACAAATCGTTCCGATTTTTATATCATTATAAGCGTTAGCAAAGACTTTCTTACATTGGCACAGCCAACATCATTTGCCTGCGGACAACCGTCGCTGTCCTCACCTCATCATCCTTTGCCAAAAACAAAAACGACCATCGGGACACGACAGTCGTTTTTGTTGGTGGAGGAGGGTGGATTCGGACCACCGAAGTCGAAAGACAACAGATTTACAGTCTGCCCCCTTTGGCCACTCGGGAACTCCTCCATATAAGCTGGAGCTGGTAATAGGACTTGAACCTACAACCTGCTGATTACAAATCAGCTGCTCTGCCAATTGAGCTATACCAGCATTCGTAACAGCCTATTAATTGTATCAAAAACAATTGCGTTTGTCAAGTGTTTTTTAAAAAAATTTTTTACACTAGACTTTCGTACTGATTTCTCAGCATATCCTCGGCAGGAGTGCGCCGGTAAGCTTTGCGGCGATGCGCGTTCCAAGTTCTCCGTGAACAAGCACACGCCCGGGACGTGATGAGCTCACCTCGCCGATTATTGCGGCGCTCTTTCCCTCTTCGGTGCTGCGAAGCATAGAAAGTGCCTCTTCTGCACGCTCGGGTGACACAACGCACAGCATCTTTCCCTCACACGCGCAGTAAAGCGGATCAAGACCAAGAATCTCACACGCGGCCAAAACATCCTCACGCACCGGAATATCCCTCTCGCAAAGCTCTATTGTAAGCTCTGTTCCCTCAACAAACTCGCAAAGCGTTGTGGCAACGCCGCCGCGGGTAGGGTCACGCAGAACACGAAGGCTATCCCCCAATGGATAAAGTTTCTGGGCAAGAGAAGCAAGAGGTGTACAGTCAGATAAAATCTCGCTTTCCACAAGGCTTTTCTCACGAGCGAGCATTACTGCCGCGCCGTGGTCACCCGCTGTGCCGGAAATAAGAATCTTATCTCCTATGCGGATATTCTTTGGAGAGAGATTGTTATGTGCGAGAAAACCGATTCCCGCCGTGTTTATATATATACCGTCACCGCGTCCGCGCTCAACAACCTTTGTGTCACCCGTAACAACGGAAACACCCGCCTTTTGGGCGGTTTTTTTTATGGAAAAAATAATTTTTTCAAGTTCACTTGTTGTAAATCCCTCTTCTATAATAAAAGAAAGGCTTAAGTATTTAGGAATGCCGCCCGACATTGCAACATCGTTTACCGTTCCACACACGGAAAGCTTTCCGATATCACCGCCCGGGAAAAAGCAGGGCGAAACAACAAAGCTGTCGGTGGAAAAAACAAGCTTTTCCGCCCCCTGAAGCACTGCCCCATCGCCGAGTGCCGCAAGCGCGCTGTTGCTTAAGTTTTTTACGATAAGATTATCTATAAGCTCGGAGGTCTTTTTGCCACCGCTGCCGTAATCCAGAGTTATAATTTCATCCATGGTCCTCGCTCCGTTTCATTATTTACATATACTTATACATTGCGGCGCACGCACCCTCACCCGATACCATACACGGACCAACTGGATTTTCCGGCGTGCACACCCTTCCGAATATCGGACACTCCTGCGGCGAAAGCCGTCCGCAAATAACATCGCCGCAACGGCACGCGCCCGTGTCCTCTGTGTTTTTATACGTAATGGCAAATTTGCGCTCGGCATCAAATTCCGCATATTCCTCTCGGATTCCAAGTCCGCTTTCCGCAATTTCACCTAGTCCGCGCCAAATGTCCGTTCTCGGTGTGAGATATTTTTCCATGATTTTGCGCGCAAGCGGATTTCCATCTGCCCTCACAGCTGTGGGATATGCATTTTCAAGGCGCGCTTCGCCGCTCTTTATCTGCAAAAGCAGACGGTAAACCGCGTCAAGAATCTCCCGAGGCTCAAATCCGCCGACAACACACGGTATTCTATATTCCTTTGCTAAGAAAGAAAACGCATTTGCACCGATTACTGTTGCAACATGCCCCGGACAGAGAAATCCTGAAACAGCAAAATCATCCTGCACAATAAGCGCACGAAGCGCAGGCTCCACGGTTTTGAGCATAGACAAAACCGAAAAGTTTGCTACTCCTCCGTGCTTTGCGGCACCGATTGCCGCCGCCGTACCGGGTGCGGTGGTCTCAAACCCCACGCCAAGGAAAACCACCTCGTCACCCGGATTGTTTTCTGCAATCGAAACGGCATCCAGAGGTGAATACACCACCTCAACGCGCGCACCGAGTGCGCGTGCACTTGCAAGGCTTTTGCCGTGAATGCTTCCGGGTACCTTTATCATATCTCCATAAGTTGCAATTATCACATTATCACGCATTGCAAGCGCAAGAATTTCATCAATCACACCCGACGGTGTGACGCATACGGGACAACCCGGTCCGGAAAGGAGCTTCACATTTGCGGGAAGTGATGAGCGCAACCCTGATTTTGCGATTGCCATTGTGTGCGTTCCGCAGACTTCCATAAGATTAAGCTCCGGCAAATCCATATGCGAAATTTTGGATAGAATTTCTGCCGGATTAAAATTTTCCAAGCTCATTTTCTACCTCCTCGGCAGCACGGATGCACGCCTCGGCCCGCTCTGCGCCAAGACGCTCTATCGCAAACCCGGCGTGGACAATTACATATTCCCCAAGCTTTGGATTTTCTATAAAATCAAGGCGGATTTTTCTCCGCACGCCGCTTCTCTCTCCCACGCCCTCGTTTCCGTTAATTTCCGTTATTTTAAGCGGTATCGCAAGACACATTATTTTTATACCTCCGATAAAGATAATTCTGCATTTATTGCACTTTGCGCAATCAATGCCTGACCAAGGCTTATTCCCTCGTCATTTGTCGCCACCCGGTGATGAACAAGAACCTTGAATCCTGCCTTTTCAAGTGCCCGGTGAAGTCTTCCGAGTAAATACATATTCTGGAACGTTCCGCCGGAAAGCGCAACCGTTCGTAGTCCTGTATCTGCTGCAATTTTTGCAGTCATATCCACCGCGAATGACACAAGAGTGTTCATAAACGCTGCACATATTTTTCCGGTATCGCGCCCGTTGTTTTTATCGCGGACGATCTCCCGTATCATTTCGCGCCAATCAAAAACGTACATCCCGTCTTTTTCAGCTATTCCATACGGATATACGCCGCTCTCATTCTCATCTGCCGTGGCTTCAAGAAGCGTTGCCGCCTGCCCTTCATATTCTGCTTTCTGCCGTATGCCAACAACTGCGGCAATTCCGTCAAAAAGCCTGCCCATACTGGTTGCCTCAGGGCAGTTTATTCCACTTTTAAGTATTCTTTGCTCGGTATTATCCTCACACGCAATACCTGCATCAAGCAAAAGCGATGAGGCGATGCGCGAAATTTCTTTTGCGGCGCGGTCACCGCCTGGGAGAATTACAGGAAGGATGCTTCCCAACCGCCGGAATCGCGAAAAAGAGCCTGCAAGAAACTCCGCACCCCATATTTTGCCGTCAGTGCCGTATCCGGTTCCGTCCCAGACAATACCGATACACTCACTGTCAAATCCGTTATCCGCCATGCACGAACACATATGAGCGTGGTGATGCTGTACGCGCACAAGCGGGATTTGTTCTTTTTTCGCGCGATCAATTGCATACGCTGATGACATATAATCCGGATGCATATCGCACGCCAAAACGCTCGGTTTTGTATCAAATATATTCTCAAAATGCGCGACCTGCGCCTCAAAATCATCCAGCGTTTCAAGGTTTTTAAGGTCACCGATGTGACGCGACGAAAATGCGTGGTGTCCGCGCGTAAGCGTAAACGATGCTTTCTGCTCTGCACCGCAAGCGAGCACAGGCGAAAGCTCCTGCGTAAGCATTACGGGATATGGAACATACCCGCGGCTTCGCCGAGCAAAATACGTTTTCTTTTCATACACCCACATAAGCGAGTCATCACAGCGCGTATGAATCTCGCGGTTGTTTAAAAGAAAGGCATCCGCAATGCCAAAGAGGGATTTTTTTGCATCATCGTCTTTATACACAATCGGAAGCTCGGATATATTTGCGCTCGTCATTACAACGCAGGAAAGCTCGTCCTCAAGTAAAAGATGATGCACCGGCGTATACGGAAGCATAACCCCAAGCCGTGAATTTTCGCTTATATGCAAAAGTGAATCTTTTTCTTTCTTTTTAAGGAGAACAATGGGGCGCGCAGGTGAGGTGAGATGTGCTTTTTCATCATCGGAAATCTGTACAAACCGCTGGACTGTTTGCACGTTACGGCACATCACGGCAAATGGCTTTTCATCGCGCCGCTTTCTCTCACGCAGACGGCGCACGGTCTCTGCATCATCTGCACGGCAGGCAAGGTGATACCCACCAAGACCTTTAACCGCAACAATCTCTCCACGCAGGATTTTCTCCCTTGCAAGTAAGATTGCATCGCCCGCAATCTCTTTCCCGTCCCCGTCAAGTAGGAAAAGGCGCGGTCCGCACTCCTCACAGCAGTCCGGCTGGGCATGATAGCGTCGGTTTTCTATATTGCCGTATTCCATTTCACATTCAGGACACATCGCAAACGGAGCCATGGTCGTATTTTTTCTGTCATACGGAATATCGCGCGTTATGGTAAAGCGCGGTCCGCAGTTTGTGCAGTTTATAAAAGGGTAACGGTATCTGCGGTCTGACTTGTCGTAAAGCTCGCGCAGGCAATCATCGCACACGGCGATATCGGGAGAGATAAGGGTACGGCGTACCTCTCCCTTTTCGCTCTCCGTTATTCTGAATCCGGAAAGACCGCAAAGAGTATCGCTTTTTTTCACGTCTACCGCTTCTATAAGCGCAAGCGGGGGTGCATCACGCCTTACGGAATCGCAAAAAGCATCTATATCGCGCTCATCCCCTTCAAGAGAAATCTCTGCGCCAAAGGATGTGTTCCGCACAGTGCCCGAAAGCGAAAGATTGCGCACTGTTTTGTGGACAAACGGACGAAAACCAACGCCCTGAACTATCCCATATATTTTTATGTCAGCATGGATTTTTTTCACGTTTGGCTCCCAATTTTTTTATTTAAATACTGGACAACGTTTTAAATATATGATATTATATTTTTGGTCAAAAGTAAATACCAATTTTCATTTTGAGAGGAGTTTTTTATCATGAATTTGAAGGGTTCAAAGACAGAGGCAAACCTTTGGGAAGCATTCGCTGGAGAAAGCCAGGCAAGAAACAAGTATACATATTATGCCTCCAAGGCAAAAAAAGAAGGTTATGAGCAGATTTCCGCAATCTTCACAGAAACTGCAAACAACGAAAAAGAGCATGCAAAGCTTTGGTTCAAGCTTCTCCATAACGAAGAAATCCCCACAACTACAGTAAATCTTAACGACGCTGCAGACGGCGAGAACTATGAGTGGACTGATATGTACGCAGGCTTTGCGAAAACTGCAAAGGAAGAGGGCTTTGACAGAATAGCATACCTCTTTGAGGCAGTAGGCAAAATTGAAAAAGAACACGAAGCAAGATACAGAAAGCTTCTCTCAAATATTGAAACAGGTGCCGTATTCTCCCGCGAGGGTGACGTTGTCTGGCAGTGCTCAAACTGCGGCCACATCCACGTTGGCAAGGGCGCTCCCCAGCTTTGCCCGGTTTGCGCTCACCCGCAGGCATATTTTGAGCTTTTGAAGACAAATTATTAATTCAGTATTTTTTTGGTTACAAAACCGTCGGAGGAACTCTTCCCTCCGGCGGTGTTTTTGTTAAAACCTCAAAAAATGGCGGTTTTTGGCTATTAAAAAAATTGTAAACAATTCTGAAAAGGGTTGACATAAAGCAAAAAGTACGCTATAATGTAATTACTTTGTAACCGGTTTGTAACCGGTATCTTTATATTTAAAGGGGTGAGATGTTTGGAAAGAGATGAACAGCAATTTACCGATGCAGCACTTTGCGACAGTCCTTCTGTATCGGCGTTTGCATCGCAGAAAAACAAAATAACTGATTTTCTTATCGGCATTCTCGCCGTTTCATATGAATTTTTTTCCTTTGCTTTTTCAAAGGTTATCCACGCCTCTGTCATTTTCTGGACGTTTTTTCTTTCACGCGTTCTCTCTCCCGCAGCGGTTTATGCTGTAGCGGCTGTAAGCGCTTCATATGCTTTTGTTGGAGATGCACGGATTAAGTTTCGCTGCTTTTCGCACCGCGCAACTGTTGCATTCAAGCAGTTCCGCGCAAACCGTTTTGCTCTTGTTTCCGTTGTTCTTTCGATAACGTTTCTTCTCATTGCATCCACTCTGTATAGCGTTGGCGTTAAGATTACCGTTGACGGAAAAGAGCTTGGCTATGTCTACACACGTGATGAATACAATGCTGCGCTCTCTTTTGTTGAGGAGCGTGCAAGTGAAATACTGGAGCGTCCGTACAGCGTTTCTTCAAATGTCCGCTTTGAACTGGGCGTTGTTCCGCGCGAAAAGGTTCTTTCAAAGCAAGCGCTCAGCTCGTTCTTCTTCTCAAATATCAAAGAAGTTTCAGAGCTGTATGCGCTCACTGTTGACGGAGAGGTTGTCGGCGCAAGCCGCAACCGTGAAACTCTTCAGAGCATGGTTGACGAGCTTCTGTATCACAACGATCCCAACGTCCGCGCTCACTTTTCTCAGGATGTAAGCATATCAAAAAAATACGTAGATGCCACGAAGCTCATTTCGTATGATGAAATTCGCGAAAAGCTTACTTCCAAGATTCATTCAACACGCGAATATACAATAGAATACGGCGACACGCTCGACTCTATCGCAAAGAAGAACGGTATGACGCGTGAGGATCTCCTTGAGCTTAACCCGGGGCTGCGCGCAAGCAAACTCCGTGCAGGAAGAAAGGTCACAGTCGGCCGTGAAATCCCCTTCCTTTCCATTGAGGCAGTAAGGCGCGTTGAGTATACCGAAACAATTCCGTATGAAACAAAAACTGTGGAAACGGATTCTCTCTATAAGGGTACAACAAAAGTTGCAACTCAGGGTCGCGTCGGTACGCGCAAGGTTGTTGCTGATGTAACGTATGTTGATAATAAAGAAACAAAGCGCGATATCATTTCAAGTAACGTAACACAGCAGCCGGTAACAAAAGTTGTTCAGGTCGGAACAAAAGCACGTCCGAAAACGATGGCAACCGGCAAGCTTTCCCGCCCGGTACGCGGTGCGATTATCTCCTCAAACTACGGTATGCGTCGCGGCAGTATGCACAAGGGTGTTGACTTTGCAGCAAAACACGGAACACGTATTTCTGCGGCAGACGGCGGTACGGTAACGTGGGCAGGCTGGAAACGCGGTGGCTGGGGTTATCTCGTTGTTATCAACCACGGCAACGGCATTGAAACTTACTATGCACATAACTCAAGAGTGCTTGTTTCCGTGGGTCAGAAGGTTGCAAAAGGTGAGCAGATTGCAAAAATGGGTAGCACCGGCAACAGCTCCGGTCCGCACTGCCACTTTGAAGTTCACGTAAATGGCAGATATATTAACCCATGGAAATATATATCATAAACAACACACAACCCGCCGCGGGATATTCTCCCACGGCGGGTTGTGCAGTTGTGGTGACTTTATGAAAAAAGTGTGTAGCCATAAAATAAAAAATGCGCCTACCGAAGCAGACGCACAAAAACGCAAACTCCGATAGTCGCCAAACTAACCTGAATAGAAATTGGAATAAATGCCAATACCATCCCCTGGAGTCTGCATTTTTAACAAACTCTAAAGATAGTATTAGCAAGAAAGATAATAAATCTCTCTTGAAAATAAAAAAACTCCCAATTTCTCTTTTATTCAGTTAGTTTGGCGTCCTTATAATAACATATTTAAATATTTTTGTCAACATTATTTTTGAAGGAATTTTTATTCAGGATAATTCAAAATCGCTTGGCACCAACACAATTCCTCCCTTAATCTGCTTGGTCTTTAAGTTCACATTTGGAAGCACAAGTCCGCTTCTGAAGTCTTCAAGCCAGAGCTTGTCCTCATCCTTATCTCC
>JAZQSB010000103.1:0-10617 GCA_045629885.1 Eubacteriales bacterium
GGCTTTTATCTTGTCACGTCCACCGCAGATTTCCGGAAAACCGTATGCCCACGAATTATTTGTACGGTGAGCAGTTGATGTATCAATAACCGCAGTATTTTTATTTTCGACCATACCTACAGCTTCAATCGCCGCCGCATCCGGCAGGCAGAGAAAAACGATATCCGCCGCATTGAGCATTTCACGGCGCGCAGATGCATCCTTACGCAACTCCTCCGGGAGAAGCATAAGCTCTATATCCTGTCGTCCTGCCAGACGCTCGTGAATTCGGAGTCCGGTCGTTCCGGCGCTGCCGTCAATAAATACCTTAGTCATTTTAATTCCTCATTTTATGTTTTTCTTTTTCATGCAAAAAACAGCTTGCCATTATGCATTTTGAATTATTATACAACACAACAACCGTTTTTGTCAACATCTATTCTATAATTATTTATAATTTCTGAATATTATTCACTACGTCTTATTGTTCTATACATCTCTTTTCGCCGAGAATATCAATCCTTATAATTGCAAATACAATTGAAGCCATGTTTATAAGCTCGGTAAGCACCCCGCCCCACGCAGAGCTTACAAAATTATACACAAGCCATAGTGGGGAGCTTGGAAGCGCGCACAGGCGGACATACTTTGGCGTCTTAATCCAGAAAGCCACGGTGGTACATACCATACCGAGAATAGGAAGAACAGACAGCGCACTTTGCCATGTTAATATTCCTGCTGCAACCGACAATGCACAGAAAAGCCACAGCCACAGCTTGTTATCCGCCCACGTCTTTCCCTTATTCACAAAAACAACCGAACGCAAAAGCGCCACAGCGTTTAAAATTGCGCCGGTATATGCACCGAGAAGTCCGAAATGAAGCACAAACGCAAAATTTGCGGCAAGCTGAAACATAAGTATGTATTTATGCGTTTTCTGCTGAAAAGAGATTACAGCAAGAAGAAGCGCAATAATCCCTATTGTCTGTGCAATTATATACATAACGAGGTTTTCTCCTTGATTTTTTTACCATTTACTATTATAATACTCTTTGAAGAAACTTTCAAGGAGATTATACTATATGAAGGATAAAATTTCAAAAGAAAAATGCGGTAACTTTTTGGCACTTTTGCCGATTGGAGCATTCCTTCTCCTCTATCTCGGGCTGGGAATCACTTTCGAGTACATTTTGAAGTACGAAATGGGATTTTACAACATCCCTATAGTTGTTATTTTCTTGATTTCCCTTCTCATCGCCTGCCTGCAGAACAAAAAGCTTTCATTTGACGAAAAGCTTTCCGTTATGGGTGCCGGTGCAGGAGATAAGAATATCATAACAATGGTACTGATTTTCCTCGTCGCCGGAATATTCGTCGGCGTGGTAGGTCGCTCAAGCGCAGACAGCGTTGCATACTTCCTGCTGTCGGTAATCCCGCCGAAGTTCTCGGTTGCGGTTCTTTTTGCGGTAAGCTGCTTTGTTTCCCTCGCAATGGGAACTTCCGTCGGAACAATAACACTTATAACTCCGATTGCAGTTTCTGTTTCCGCAGCAAGCGGATTTTCGCTTCCGCTGTGCGTGGGCTCAGTTGTAGGCGGTGCAATGTTCGGCGACAACCTTTCATTCATTTCCGACACCACCATCGCCGCTTGCAACGGTCAGGGTTGCCACATGCGCGATAAATTCAGTGCGAACTTTGCAATCGCGTTTCCGGCTGCAATTGCTGCTCTCGGTCTCATACTTGTTCTTTCTCTCAACACAGAGATTACCGGAGAGGTTTCGCACGATTACAATTTAATTCAGATTATCCCGTACATACTCGTCCTTATAGGCGGTATCGCGGGCATTAACGTCTTTTCTGTTCTTCTTATCGGAATTGTTTCCGGCGCGGTTATAATGCTCTCAACAGGTGCCACAGATACAATGACACTTTTTGTAAATATGAAAGACGGCGCGGCGGGTATGTTCGAAACTGCGATGGTTGCAATTCTTGTTTCGGCGATATGCGCGCTGATACGTGCGCACGGCGGCTTTGACGCACTGCTTTATGCAATTAAAAAGATTTTTAAAGGAAATCGCGGCGGTCAGATAGGTATGGGGCTTCTTGTAGGTGCAATGGACATAGCAACCGCCAACAACACCGTTGCAATAGTTATGGCAAACCCGATTGCAAAGGAAATGTCTGAAAGCTACGGCATCTCTTCTAAAAAAGCGGCGTCACTTCTCGATACATTCTCCTGTGTTTTCCAGGGCGTTATTCCCTACGGTGCGCAGCTTCTCGTTGCGATTTCAGCAGTTTCCGTTGCGGGATATAACATTTCATCATTTGACATTATGCCCTATCTCTTCTATCCGTACCTTTTGCTGGTAAGCTCTTTGGTTTCGATTTTTATATCAAAAGGCAGATAATAACCAAATAACAATAAAACTCCGCCCGAACGGGCGGAGGTTTATTGTTATTTCTTAGGAAATATTTTCCTATAAATGCGAGCAAACATGCGGCGGGATTTTCGTAAAAACATCCGCACCGGAAACGATTTGACAATGAATACTGAGTAAAGACGGTAACGCCAATTCTCCACCGTGAAATACTTATCCTTACGGTAAAAAGCGGTAAGGATACCAATGATATTCTCATCGGTTATATCATATTCATAATTTTCACAATTATCGCCACAGATAACGTAGGAATGCGGCAAAACCTTTACCACTCTGTGCAAAACATAATCAGTGCCGCGGCGGTAAAGAGGTACATCATATTTTTTCAGCCGTCCGACCGGCGGAATGATGATTACCGTATCGCGTCGGTCCGAGAAAAGCGGTTGCATACTTATACCCGAGGTAGTACAGACGAATTTCCCTTCTTCTGAAATTACCTGCTCGATGCTTTTAATCTCACTCATACCTCAAGAAGCCCTGCCTCGGTCATCTGGGATATCATTGAAGCGGTGTCTGCCATTGCCTTTTCATCAGAAAGCTCGTATTTTTCCGCAAGACGCGCGGAAATCTCAGACTCAGACAAACCATCTGCAATCCACTCCCATATATCTGCAGCTGAATCGTTAAGCTTAACCATACCGTGGAAATCGCGGCTTGCCGCACCGCTTGCTATTACAATCGCCTCATCAAGAACACGGCGAAGAACAAAACCTTCTTTTATTTTCATCGCAATCACTACCCTTTTGTTTTTTATTATTGTAACACAAAACAGACGCAATTACAAGCAAAAGAAGCATTTATTATTAAATCTGTACCGTTTTAAGCTCAAGTGAATCCAGCGTAACAGTAATTTCTTTTTCAGCCTTAATAAGCTTGACCGTAATCGGCATATCATAGTCGGTGTTAAGCAGATACACCTTATCGCCCTCATACACCGACCAGCGGAGCCTGTCACTGCCAAGGACCTGTATATCAGCTGTTCTTGCACTTGCCGTTACAAACTCACGAACCATTGCGCGATAAAGCGGAGAAAACGCGGCTTGTCCCGGATAATCAAGTGCCGTTACAAGCGTCGCAACGCCAGTACCCACCCTGTTTTCAACCACAGCGGGAATAATTGAGGGGTCAGGCACGAAAGCATCTGTAAGCAAGGCTGTTTCAACACCGCCGCAAAGCTCAAACTCTGCCCAGTTCACATAACCCGCAGAGTATATCGGGTCACAGAACAGATTCTTACTTCCGGGGTATACTGCATTTTCATCAAGCGAACTATAACGGAATTTAATGCCGGCGTTTGTAGATATAGTTTTTCCCGTGAAGCTGCAACCGAAAAGCTTTTTGATTTTTTCTTTTGAAACCGGAACAAAGTCCCCTCCACGAACAGTGGATGTGTTAAGATGAGCCGCGCTCATAAGGAGATGTCCGCCGCGATTTACATATTCATGCAGCTTATCCATATCCTCATCCGTCATTGAGTTCCAGCCGAGGAATATGAGGTAATCATATTTTGAAAGATGTTCAACATCTGCTTCTATCGGGACGATATCATACATACCATATGCCGGATATGCAGAGGAATCGGTATCGCCGAAATTAGCTATATCGTTCCATGTGCGCTTTGTGCCGATTTCATCAAGAATCCTCCATGAATGTTCTGCATCATTATGTCCCCATTCTTTGCGGTTAAACTGATTCCATATCGAGCTTCCACCCCAGCCGCCGTAAGCATCATGACGTCCGGACACAAAGGCAACCTTTACCTTCGGACCTCCGGCAGGACGCTCGTCGCGCTTTATGTAGTCCATCATATCACAAAGCACCTTGCGATATTCTCCGCAAAGCTCGGAATCCGCCTTGAAATTATAGCCATATGCGCTTACAAGCTCATCTCCGCTTTCAAGGCAAAGCGCATTAGTTCCGGCAAGATATGCATATTTGTATGCAAGCTCAAGACGTTTGCGCTTCAATATATCTTCGTGTCTCATTCCTCCATACCATTCGTGAGCTACATATGTTCCCCACATTTTGGAATCATAAGCCCGTGCCACACCGCGAAGAGATGACACAAGAACATCAGGACTTCCGCACATAAGCTCAAGCATCGGTATTGTAACACCGGCTTCGGCATTATATTTATTGAGCCCCGTGGCTTCTACCGAAACTATAGCCGGAACGCCGAGTTTTTTATCTATCTCGATATACTTTGAAACATCCGCAACATATCCTTCGTGTGCTGCCTTCATATCGGGGTAAGTTGTGATTTGGGTGGTATCTGTACCGCCTGCCTCACCGCGGTTATAATAGCCGGGGAATTTGCACGCGAAAGAGCTTCCCGTTTCGCCTATCATATCACCGATATAATATTCACCGGCGATTTCACGCATTTGATCCACAGTTTGCTTATCAAAGTGGCTTTCTCTTCCATCCGGCGCGTGCTGGATTGTATACAGAAAAATAAAATATATTTTATTCTCTGCCATATACTTTGCCCATTCGACAAAGTAATGCTGCGGAATCGGTACACGGCGTCCCATGTACCCCGGGCGGATTGTAACAAAGTTAAGTCCCGGCTTTACGCATCTTTCATATATCTCATCAATGACCTTTTCCGGATCAAAACCATGTTCACCTATGTGAACACCGTTTAATACAATGTCTTTATTCATAAAAGCTCTCCCTCACTTCCAATAGTAAACAGAGCGGAAATAATCCGCTCTGCTTATTGTAGCATTTTTCAAAATAACTCACAAGGTGCAAATTTGTATATTTGGGTAAATGTTTTTACAAACCGGTTTTTATTTTACTTTATTATATGCGTTCTCATAGATTGCGAGAATCTCGTCAAGCTTCTTCCCATCGCCAACCTCGTAGATCTCGCCTTCCTTATCCCAGCTTATAAGCTTACATCCCTATTTCATTTTAACTTTTACCCCAAGTATTGACAAAGAGCCCTTTTTTATTTCGCAAATCTTCCGCAGAACGGGCAGCCGGGCTTTTTGCAGAGAAGCGCAAGCTCGTCCTCGCGCAGCATCTGCATTGTTATGTCGTAGAGTTCACGTAGCTCCATACGGTAAAGTGTGGAGAGCCCGAACGGCACCGAGTGTATATGCAGACCGCGGCGTATTGCTTCTTTGTAAAAATCATCCTCAAGTCCCTTATAGAAATTCCGACAACCGAAAAGCTGGTTTTCGATTGACGCGGTTTTCGTTCTGCCGTCTGCATCGATATACTGAATTATTGCCGGCTCGGTATACTCTACACCTGCCATAACCTCAACGAAGTGCAGAAATGTGTTCGAGCCGGGAGAGCAACCGAGAAATACCACGCTTGCGTTTTTATCAAGAGCCTTACCAAGCGGTGAAGTTACTCCCGTAGGCGCATCAAGAAGTCCGTGACCGGATACAAGCACTTGGGCATCTTTTCCCATTGCAACCCATTCATGCGTTGCGTGGTTTGAGCGGAAAGCATCTTCTCTCTTCGCCATTTCTTTTGGCAGCAGTCCTGTTCTTACAGTCTTGTCACGCAAAGCGCCGTCTTTCCGAGTATCATAAGGGCGGAAAACATATCCTTTATTTACATCGCCGTCAAACATAAGATACGGGAAGGTAAATGCTGGTGCCATAAAGGTTCCGTCATCTCCGAGGGTGTTCTGCAGTGCTTTTATTATTGCATCTGCACCACCCTCAAGATAGCCGAGGCTTGATATACCCGAATGAACAACGAGGGTATCCCCCTGCTTTACACCAAGTTCCGAAAGAGCTTCTGAAAGCATTTCTTCCGTCAGCGTATTCTTCGCCTTCATCGTGAGATATCCGTATTCCGAGAACATTATACAATGGTGAAGCCAACGCTTTATTTCTGCTTCTGTATACAAAATTCCCTTATCCCACTCTGCTTCTTCTATTGCGGCGCGGAGCGTTTTCTTGCCATCCATTTTTGAGAACACTTCAGCAAATCTCTGATACAGCATACCGCCATAACAAATAGCTCTTTTCTCCCGCGGTATGCAAAGCATATCATGCGGTAAGCCCCGCATTGCGCGCGTGAACACAAAGTTTTCGCAATAATCAAACCACAGTGTTTTTTCTGTCTTTTCCGGTGCGCTTGGGATATTTTCCGGAAGCTTTACCTTTTCCGCAAAAAGCTTTATTTCATCAGCATCCCCCCATAGCGCAAGGTTTTCTATTTTGCTTTTTTCCCTATGAAGCAGATATTGCATACGAGCATTCATATCCGTACCTGCGCGCACGCTTTTTGATGCTTCTGATGCAAGAATTTCATTCGCCTTCGTAGCGGCATTGGGTAGAAGTGCCGAAACCTCTTCTTCCGTAAGCGATGCCATTGCGCGCACCCACTCGGCAGCGTATGCAAAATTGATTCTTGCAGATTCTGTATCAATAGCACTTTCGTTCTGTGCAGAATTGTGATGGAATCCATGAAGATCATAACGAACCCACACGGTCGGCATACCAATTGAGCTATCGTTAAAGAATGTATCATCGCCCATTGCGTGGTCGCGCCTTGTTATCTTCATTTCGGGATGCTTTTCACTTAAATTCTCATCTGTTTTATCGAGTATGATATTCCCCCCAAAACCGGGCATATCCGCGCCTTCGCGCGATGAAAGGTTGTTATGTGTAGCCTTATCAACTGTCGATGTAAAGCCATCCATATTTACACCGCCAATTGCCCTTTCGGACAAATCGCCACCATAATATTCACACAGTGCGCTCATCCCGTAAAGCTCTGACGCAAACACAACTCGCACGCTGTAACGAAGCTTTATTTTTCCGGAATCTGCAAGAGAACGCAACGCTTTAAGAATTTGTATTGATGCAATAACTCCATTTGCATCGTCATCAACAAGCGGTTCGCAGGTATGGGCAATAACCCACACCTCGCGCTTATCCGCACCGGGAAGACAAGCACTTACCGCCGGATATACGGTTTCATATCTTCTTGCATCAGAGAAGATATGTGCCTTCACCGTTCCCGTACTGCACGCCCGACGAAGTGCAGCTCCATTGCGCTCCGATATCTGGAACGAGATAAACTCCCTCTCTCCTGCATTTACATGCCACACGCCGTATTCCGTTGCGGAGTTTGCCCAATAAACTCCGTCCGGATCTGTGTTTGGATCCTCGGAATAATCCGACACCCAACCGATTGCGCCAAGGTCAAGAAGCATTCTCATCGCGGCGCAACGGGGTTGCGTTCGCGGGTCGAGGAGGACAAGTGCGCCAGTTACATCTGCGCCGAGCTTCATCTGCGATTCGGTAACGATTTTGACATTAAGTCCTTCGGGCGGAGTTGATACTGAATGCTTGACTGCACAAAGCGGTTCAACCTCATAATCGGCGATTACTGGGTTTTCAAGCCCGGGAATTTTCGTTTTTATCTCAAGGCTCATACGGCTCACATCCCAGCCTATAGGCATACATTTATCCTGATAGCAGGTTTTACCGTCTGCCGGAAACTCTATATATTCTGCATCAAAGCCTTCTTTTTTCAGTAAATCATAAATATATTCGGCAGCGGTTTTGTGTGCCGGGAAAGTCTGCTTGTGTTCTGCGCGGAACAAATTCAGAGTATGCTCCGTAAAGTATTCGCTGTCAAACAGCTCTTCAAATGTCTTTATATAGTTTTGCATATTTTCGCCTTTCATTTTTCACAGATGCTGCATATGAATTATGAGCTTTTTGATTTTGGGCGGAAGTTTTATACTTCCGCCCTTTATTTGTCAACTATTTGCCATTTTCCGTAACAAGGTGAACTTCTTTGCCTATATTTAATGTGATTTTGTTATCCGATGCAGTGTATATATTTCCGCTATCGTCAACAAAGCTCATCTGCTTCTGTGTTTCCGGAAGCTCTATCGTTATTTCTTCTCCCCCAAAGTCCGCAGCGATGCATATATCGTAAATCTCCATGTTATTCCATTTGACATCCACCGTATAGCCTCCGCGTGCACGAAGACCGCGATAGGAGCCGTAATGCCACTCGTCCGGAAGTGCAGGAAGAAGCGAAATCATTCCTTCATGGCTTTGAATGAGCATTTCGGTAATACCGGCACAAACGCCGAAGTTCCCATCTATCTGGAAGACTTTTTTCGTTCCTGCCATACATAAACCAAACATATTCTGCCTAACCATTCTAAGGAAGAAATCAATTACCTTTGCTCTCGCTGCATTACCGCGGCGAAGTCTTGCAAAAATACAGACAAGCCATCCGTAGCTTAAACCGATATTGTCAATTCCCATGCTACCTCCCGCAGTTGAAAGTCTGCGATCAACAGTGGTGCAAACCGCTTTATAAAGCTCGGGGGTTGCGCGTGTTATGGCATTATCAGGATAGAACGCGAAGGTGTGCGACATATGTCTGTGACAAACTTCCGTTTCTTCATAATCCTCTATCCATTCCATAAGCTGACCGAATTTACCTACTCTGAATGGCGGAAGCTTTTCTCTTGCCGCTTTTATCTTTTCAATACAATCATCTGAAATGCCGAGAATTTCTGCCGAGTCGATAAGTATACGGAACAGACCACCGATAATTCCGACATCCATGGTAGAACTCATTGCAAGATAGCAGCTGTATTTTTCGCCGTTTTCATCTTCCACAAAATATCGGTTTTCCGGACTTGAGCTTGGCGCATAAACAAGCTGTCCATTCTTATCCTCCATCATATTTTCAAGGAAGAATATTGCCGACTGCTTTATGAATTCATACGCCGTATTACGCAAAAAGTCTTTGTCTTTTGTGAACAGGTAGTGCTCCCACATATGGAAGCAAAACCAGCTTGCACCGTGCGGCCACAAGCCCCAAAGTCCGTCGGCAGGAGACGTGAATCCGTAAATATCGCTTAAGTGGTGTACCACGCATCCGTTTGTGCCATAAGCCACTTTTGCCGTTTCCTTTCCCGACTCAAGAAGGAAATTGTTCATATAATCAAACAGCGGAAGATGACACTCGGAAAGGTTAGCCGTCTCGGCAGGCCAATAATTCATCTGCAGGTTGATATTGAAATGGTAATCCGAGCTCCATGGTGCAATTAATGCGCCTGACCACAAGCCTTGAAGATTTGACGGAAGAGAACCCGGTCGGCTTGATGAAACCATCATATATCTGCCAAATTGCCATACAAGTGCCGCAATCCCGGTGTCCGGATATTTATTGAATGCCATTCCCGTGCGACGAATGCGGATTGATGATTTTTCCACCTCGGAAAGCTCCGGTATATTCAGCTCTGCGCGTGACATAAGAGATAGAAAATCCTCTTCGTGGCGTTCACGCAAAACTGTATACTCTTTCTCTTCAGGAAGCGTTGTTGCTTTTATAAACCCTTCGCCGTGTCTGAATTCGGTTGCTATATTGATATATACACAAAAGCTCTTTGCACCCGAAACGAAGATATCTCCATTTTCGCATTTAACTTCTCCGTCTGATACCGCACGGGCACGCACGCAGAATTTGTGATTTCCCCTTACGGTATGTGCAACAGCTATAAGCTCTCCATTTTCGGAGCTTCTTTCCTCCGTGTATTCACGATCAAAGGATATCCATGCGTTTAGCGGCTCTTTTGATGACGTCACGCGGTAAGCGATAACGTTATCCGGATATGAGGAAAAACACTCGCGGGTATAATGCGAGCCGAAACGGTCATACGAAACGGTTGCAACACCGCGCATAAGGTCAAGCTCATTGCGGTAATTTCTGCAGTGGTCATTCTCGTGCAGAGATATATTCAGAATACCTGCAGATTCGTAGGAACAAATACGGGTAAAGCAATCGCCCATAATTTTGTTTGCGAGCTTATCTGCCTCAGCAGGCTTTCCGGCAAGGAAAAGCTTGCGGATTTCGGCAATTTTTTCCGGCATAGCGGGGTTCGGTCCCGGCTGCTCCTTTGATGACCACACTGTCTCTTCATTCAAATACAAGGTTTCTCGGGATATCCCGCAACCAAGTATCGCTCCTAATCTTCCGTTTCCTACAGGAAGCCCTTCTTCCCAATTTGCAGGAACAACATCATTATAAACAACATATTCGCGCATTTTTAAACACCTCAAATTTTGCATGGCAGATTATTAAACTGCCTGTGGATTTATTATTATTGCGGCTATTGCCAATATTACGGCAAGAATATTTCCAAGGCTCTGCTTTTCTTTAAATATCAAAAGCGAAACCGTAAAACCGCCGATAA
>JAZQSB010000104.1:0-1702 GCA_045629885.1 Eubacteriales bacterium
ATTCGCTTATCTATAAAGAGCATATAGACAAGTACCATAAGAAACTCAATTATTCTCGAAATAAGTGTTGCAATCGCCGCACCCTCAAGACCCATAGCCGGAGCACCGAGTTTTCCGAAAATGAGCACCCAGTTGAGGAACACATTTATCGCCATGGAGCTTACGAGAACAACCATTCCGAGACTCGAATTTTCCGCACTTCGCTGTGCACTTATGTATACCATTGAAATGCTGTTGAGAACAAAGCTGTATGCAACAATCTTGCTGTAACGTGCCGCACAGTCGATAAGAGCCGGATCGTTTGTTGTTATTGCCATAATCTCCGAGGGAAATAAAAACACAGCCGTTGCCGCAAGCATACTTACTCCGAAAGCAAGATAAAAGCTCATTCCCATAACACGGTTGATTGCTCCGATATCCTTTTTGCCCCAGTATTGACCGATAAGCACAGATCCGCCGGACATTATTCCGAAGGTAAAGAGCTGGAACACGAAGAAAACGGTGTTTGCCTGATTAAGTCCACCAAGCTCATTCTGACCGAGGACTCCGACCATAAGGGTATCGCAAAGCCCCAGAGCAGAGCTTGCAAGGTTCTGAAGGATTATCGGTATCATAAGGGCAAAGAGTGCCTTGTATTCGCCTTCCGGGCGACGCAGAGTTTTAAACATTTCTATATTTCCTCACTTTGTAATCTACGTTTTAACTACATATCGGCAAGAACGGAGAGAACACATTCTCCGTCTGCTATCCCGAAGCAGGCGGCAGTTGCACTTCCTGCGGCAACTGCAAGGGCGAGAGAAAATCCCGTTTCCTGTCCCTGTTCCTTTGCGGCAAGAAAACCTGCAAGAAGCGAATCACCTGCGCCCGTTGTGTTCACAACAGACACCTCAGGTGCTTTTATCTTATATGTTTTTCCGTCATCGGCAGAGAGGATTGCACCTCTGCCGCCAAGGGAAAGAAGAACATTCCCGACTCCGCTCTCCCGAATACTTGCGGCGGCGGAAATAAGCTCCTCATCGCACATTTCCTCTTTTCCGAAAAGACCTGCAAGCTCATATTCGTTGGGTTTTATGAGATAGGGATTTTTTTCAATTGCAAGACTGAGTTTTTTCCCGTCCATATCCGCAACAAATCTTGTGTGTGCTATTGCATCAAGAATGTTTTCAAGAAGTTTTCCGCTTTCGCTTTCGGGCGGTGAGCCTGAGAGTATCACCGTATCTTCAGCCGATAGCCCCCGAAGCTTTGAAAGAAGCTCTTCTTCCTCTTCGAGATATATCATCGGACCTTTTCCGTTTATTGCAGTTTCCGTTTCGGATGTAATCTTTATGTTTATCCTTGAATCCTCGCGGATTTTCACAAAATCGCAGGTAAGTCCTGACCTTTTGCAGAGCCTTTCGATTTCACTGCCCGTATATCCTCCGACAAAGCCTAAAACAGTAGACTCAACCCCAAGATTTTTAAGCATCGCAGATACATTTATTCCTTTTCCGCCAAAAACCGAAAGCTCTTCTTCGCTTCGGTTTATTTCGGAAACCCTCATATTTTTTACCGTCATCGAATAGTCGATTGACGGATTCAGCGTTATTGTGTAAATCACGTTATTCCTCCGGGAATCATATATAATATTACATAATAAATGTATCATAATATTCCCTTGCAGTCAAGCAACCAACGCCGCTGAAAATGCGTACTGTTTTTGAAG
>JAZQSB010000105.1:0-1999 GCA_045629885.1 Eubacteriales bacterium
GGCGGTATGGGTGTGCTGGTTTTTGTTATGGCAATTACAACACTTGCCGGCGGGAATAATATGCAGCTTATCCGCGCGGAATCCGCGGGACCGAAGGTTGAAAAAATTATGCCAAAGGCAAACACAAATTCAAAGCTGCTGTATGGTATGTATATCGGGCTTACTTTCCTTCAGGTTGTGTTTCTTCTGTTTGGAGATATGCCGTTTTTTGATGCGATTACGACCGCTTTTGGTACGGCAGGTACAGGCGGGTTTGGTATAAAAAACAACAGCCTTGCAGGATACAACACATATATTCAAGCGGTTGTAACCGTTTTTATGATATTATTCTCGATAAACTTTAATATGTATTTTTACCTTGTGGCAAAGCGGTTCTCTGCTGTTTGGAAGGATGAGGAGCTGAGGACTTTTGTCGCTGTTGTATGTGCGGCCGTGATTCTTGCTGTGCTTAATAATCACAGTCTTTTTGAAAGCGTTGGAGAAGCAATTCACCACACGTCATTTACCGTTGCGTCAATAATTTCGACATCGGGGTTTGCAACAGTTGATTTTAACACGTGGCCTGAGTTTTCAAAGATGATACTCGTTCTTCTTATGTTTATCGGTGCGTGTGCAGGTTCTACGGGCGGCGGAATAAAGATTTCTCGTATCCTTATAATGGCAAAGACGCTTAAAAAGGAATTTACGGCGCTTGTTCACCCGAAGAGCATAAAGACAATTCAGATAAACGGGAAGAGACTTGATGACGATACGGTGCGGCGTGTAAGCTCATATATGTTCTGTTATATCGGGATATTTATCGTTTCGCTACTTCTTATATCCTTTGACGGATTTGGCTTTGAAACGAACTTTACCGCTATTGTGGCAACGCTTAACAACATAGGACCGGGGCTTGCGCAGGTAGGACCTACGGGTAACTTCTCGGGATTTTCGGATTTATCAAAGCTTGTGTTTATATTTGATATGATTTGCGGAAGGCTTGAACTGTTTCCGGTTATAATTTTGCTTCTGCCGCAGACATGGAAAAAATACTGATTGAATCTACAGAGGAATTTACATGATTTCATATTTGTTGTTATATAAGATTTTACAGCTGTTTACCGTGCTTGTTTTGGGATTTCTTCTCGTTAAGCTTCGTGTAATCCGCGCAGCCGATGGGACGGTACTGTCGAAAATATCGCTTTATATGCTTATGCCATCGGCTATTATAAATTCCTTTGACGTGGAACTTACACCGGAGCTTGCAAAAGGAATTGGGCTGGCATACACTGCGGCAATTATTATCCACATCGTTCTTCTCGGAATAGATGCGATTTACAAGCGCGCGGCGCGTGGGACAAGTGCTGAGCGGGCATCTGTTATGTACTCTAATGCTGCAAATCTTATAATTCCAATTGTGTCGTTTGTACTTGGTGAAGAATGGGTTATATACAGCTGTGCGTTTATGTCTGTTCAGCTTGTTTTTCTTTGGTCACACGGTATTCGTATGTTTTCGGAAAAGGAAAAGTTTAACATTAAAAAAATACTGCTCAACGTAAATATAATCGCCATTGCAGTTGGCGTTGTGTTTATGCTTTGCGGAATACGGCTTCCGGTGTTTGTGAAAGACATTACCTCATCACTTGGTGGTATGGTTGGGAACGTTGGTATGCTTATTGCCGGAATCCTTGCGGCGCAGGTTGACTTCAAGAAGATGATAGCAAACAAAAGGCTGTATCTCGTTCTTGCTATGAGGATGATAGTCTGCCCTGCGGTGGCGCTTGTTTTACTTAAAATTATCGGCAGTTTTGCGGGTATCGCAAATGTAGAGAACATACTTTTGGTGTCATTCCTTGCGGCAATGACGCCTGCTGCGGCAACGGTTATGCAGTTTGCACAGCTTTCGGGACGTGATGCTGATTTTGCAGTTGCCGTAAATATAGCCACGACCATTGTGTGCATTGCCACGATGCCGGTGTTTGTTGCAATTTATTTAATATAAGCCGAGGCGTTCGACTCC
>JAZQSB010000106.1:0-3506 GCA_045629885.1 Eubacteriales bacterium
ATGACAACGAAATCGGTTACTCCAACAAGGTTCTTGAGCTTATCAAGCACATGTACTCTGTTGACCACAAGTAAGATATAACTTGTAAAGTATGCTGCCGCGGTGGAAATCCACCGTGGCGGTTTTGTTATATACTAATTGTCTTTTAATGAGTTTCCTATGATATTCTAACTCTTTCATATCAAAAAAATGAAGCAGAGGTCCTTGCGGACCTCTGCTTCATTTGGTCGGAGTGACAGGGCTCGAACCTGCGGCCTGATGGTCCCAAACCACCCGCGCTACCAGCTGCGCCACACCCCGATAGAATATTAACTTGTTTTGAGCAGCTGTCCGCTGCGCTTCCTGTTGCAACTAAGGTGTTCAATCGTGACTAAATTATTATAATATAATATTCGTTCAAAGTCAACCCGAAAAACAGCAAACAGCAACATTTTTTAAAATACTCGTGGCAAGAGCGTTTTACTTTTGCCTCGAGTATAGTTATATATCATACTCTCTGGTGAAATTTTTCCATTTTGGATAAATCATCACAATCAGGATAAGTGATATCACGCATAGTGCGGCGAGCAAAGCAATGACCACTGTCCAATTCCACAAATCTGCAACAAGTGCAATTCCGTAGCTCTGAATAACAATTCCCATTGCCGCACCGGCGTTAATGATTCCTGCAACCTCGCCGTTCTTTCCGTACTTTGCAAATTTCACTGAATAATACTGAGCGAAAAGACCTGCCGCCGCGCCAAGCAGACCTATTACAATAAGCATATCCGGACGCCAGCGGTCAGCAAGGCGACCACCCACGATTTGCAAAGGCGCGTAAGCGAGATAGAACAGGGCTGTTATAAGTCCGGTTTGGGATTTGGTCATAATTCCTTCGGAAACGATTGATGCCATGGCATCGGAAAAACAGTTTTTTGTCATATAAACAACTGCGTACATAAGCCATACATATATAAAGAGCCTGAAGCTTGTTTTGTGGTCATTAATATGCATTTTGTTCATTTTTTATTTCATCTCTTTTCGGCTTTTTTAAACGAATATTATTATAGGTCATTATTAAAAAATGTCAATGCAGGATATTACTAAAAATAGGGGAAAGCTATAATTAATATTGGGCATTATTTTAATAAAATAATGCTTTACACTGCTCTATAATTATGATAAAATGAATGTAATTGAAATTTGTTTTGAGGTGAAATTCATGAAAACGGTAAAACAGCAGACTATTGATACGATGCGAACTCTTGCGGCAGAAGCTATCGATAAGGCAAAATCAGGGCATCCGGGTATTGCTCTTGGTGCTATGCCGATGGCGTACACCCTTTGGGCAGAGAAAATGAAGCACAGCCCGAAAAATTCAAAGTGGCAGAACCGCGACCGCTTTATTCTTTCTTCCGGTCACGGCTCGGCAATGCTTTATTCGCTTCTCCATATGTTTGATTATGGTCTTACGCTTGATGACCTTAAGGCTTTCCGTCAGGATGGAAGCAAAACTCCGGGACATCCAGAGTACCGCGAGGTAAACGGCGTTGAGATTACAACAGGTCCGCTTGGTCAGGGTATTGCAAACGGTGTCGGTTTTGCAATGGCAGAGCGCCGCCTTGCAACAATGTTCAACCGCGACGGTATGGACATCGTTGACCATTATACATACGTACTCTGCGGCGACGGTTGTCTTATGGAAGGTGTTGCATCCGAGGCAGCTTCCCTTGCGGGAACACTCGGCCTTGGAAAGCTCATTGTTCTTTACGATTCCAACTCCATAACAATCGAAGGCAGCACAGATATTGCATTTACAGAAGACGTGTGCGCACGCTTTGAAGCATACGGCTGGCAAACTCTTTCTGTTGCAGATGGCAACGACACTGATGTTATCGCTGCTGCAATTGACGAAGCAAAGGCTGAAAAGGACAAGCCGACCCTTATCAAGATTACAACTGAAATTGGCTATGGTGCTCCTAACGCAGGAACAAGCCAGGTCCACGGCGAGGCTCTGGGTGCAGAAAAGCTTGCAAAGCTTAAGGAAAACCTTGAGATGCCGCCTGAGGAGTTTTTCGTTGCAGACGAAGTTTACGCTCATATGAAAGAAATCGTTTCCGACCTCAACAAGAATGAGGATAAGTGGAACAAGCTCTTCTCTGATTACGCAAAGAAGTATCCGGAGCTTGCAAAAGAGTGGGAAGCTATTATGTCCGGAAAGCTTGATATGGCAGCTCTTGACTCTGATGAGTTCTGGGGCTTTGAGAACAAGGCAAACGCTACGCGTAATCTCTCAGGTGAGATGATTAACCGCCTTGCAAAGATCATGCCCAGCCTCTTTGGTGGCTCTGCTGACCTTGCACCATCTAACAAGACGAACATCAAGGACGGCGGCGACTTCTCCAAGAACGATTATGCAGGGCGCAATATCCACTTTGGTGTCCGTGAGCATGCAATGGGTGCTATTGCAAATGCAATGGCAGCATACGGCGGAATCCATCCGTTTGTTGCAACCTTCTTCGTATTCTCCGATTACTTAAAGCCCGCTATGCGTCTCTCCGCTCTTATGGAGCTTCCGGTAACATACATCTTCTCGCACGACTCCATCGGCGTTGGCGAAGACGGTCCGACACATCAGCCGATTGAACAGCTTGCTGCAATGCGTTCCATCCCGGGCTTTGTTGATTTCCGTCCGGCTGACGGTCACGAAACTGCTGCTGCATGGTACTATGCAGTTACAAACGGCAAGCATCCGGTGGGTATCGCTCTCACACGGCAGAATCTGCCATACTACGAGGAAACAGGCAAGGCTGCGCTCAAGGGCGGTTACGTTCTCCGCGACAGCGACAATGCTGAGGTTATCCTCGTCGGTTCCGGTTCTGAGCTTGAGCTTTGCTACAAGGCTTATGATGAACTCAAGGCAGAGGGAATTGCCGCACGCGTTGTTTCCATGCCGTCTGTTGCGCTCTTCGAGATGCAGTCTGAGGAATACCGCGAGAGCGTTCTTCCAAAGAACATCCGTGCAAGAGTGTTTGTTGAGGCAGGCTGCGGCTTCGGCCTTGACCGCTATGTAGGTCTTGATGGTGCTAAGATTTGTATGGAAGGCTTTGGCGCATCGGCCCCGTTTGCAAAGCTCTTCCCGAAGTTTGGATTTACTGTTGAAAACGTTGTTGCAACAGCAAAAAAGCTTGTAAAGTAAGCTAAATATCAAAGTGGGCGTGTGGCAAAATTAACTTTGTTGCACGCCTTTTATATTTTTACAAAAACAGCATTTTTTGTTTGACAAGTAATGCCTTGTATGATAAAATTTATTTGATTTAAATTAAATGAAAAGGGGTTTTTTAAGAAACGTTCAGAAATAAATGCAGCTCTTCGCGAGCTTGAGGCAATGTGTGAAAAGCACTGCTGTTATCTGCCGCCTTTTTGCCACTTCACACCGGAAGAGTGGAAGAATAAGGGACACGAGTATGACGAGGTTCGCGATTGCTGCCTCGGATGGGATATCACCGATTAAAGTCGGATCGTAG
>JAZQSB010000107.1:0-4371 GCA_045629885.1 Eubacteriales bacterium
CATGTATGGAAAAAGGGGTTCTTTGTCTTACAGCTAAGGATAAAGTCCGTCTTCTTCCCGCTTTGAATATTCCGATGGATATTCTCAAAGAGGCTGTTGATGTTATAAAAAGCGCTTGTGCGCAGTGATTTTGAAAGGAAAGTGCCGATATGAATTTAAAGGGAAGAAACTTTTTGAAGCTGCTTGACTTTACACCTGCAGAAATCAATTATCTCATAGATCTTGCATCTATCTATAAGGCAAAGAAAAAGCGCGGAATTCCGCACAAAATATTTGAGGGAAAGAATATAGCGCTCATATTTGAAAAGACAAGCACGCGTACCCGCTGTGCGTTTGAGGTTGCTGCGGCGGATCTCGGTATGCATCCTGTATATCTTGACCCTCAGGGTTCGCAGATAGGTAAAAAGGAAAGTATTGCGGATACAGCACGTGTCCTCGGCAGAATGTTTGATGGTATTGAATACCGTGGATTCGGTCAGGAGGTCGTGGAAGAACTTGCAAAGTATGCAGGTGTGCCGGTATGGAACGGACTTACAAACGAGTTCCACCCCACTCAGATTCTTGCCGATTTTCTTACAATAAAAGAGCATTTCGGTACTCTTTGCGGCAAAAAGCTCGTGTATATGGGCGATGCACGCTATAATATGGGAAATTCCCTTATGGTCGGTTGTGCAAAGATGGGTATGCATTTTGTTGCCTGCGCACCGAAAAAATATTTCCCGGATGCAGAGCTTGTAAAGACCTGTCAGGAGATTGCAAAAGAAACAGGCGCAACTCTTGAGTTTATAGATGACCCCATGGTTGCAACAAAGGATGCACACGTTATTTACACTGATGTGTGGGTATCAATGGGTGAGCCGGACGAGGTATGGAGGGAAAGAATAGAAGACCTTCTCCCGTATCAGGTCAATGCGCGCATAATGGAAAACGCCGGAGCGCAGTGCCGCTTTATGCACTGTCTGCCTGCATTCCACGACCTTAAAACTACTATCGGAAAGCAAATCTATGATAAATTCGGCATTGATGCAATGGAAGTAACCGATGAGGTTATTGAGGGGAGTCAATCCATTGTTTTTGATGAGGCTGAAAACCGTATGCACACTATAAAAGCGGTAATGGCTGCGACTTTATAAATACACGGTAAGCGGACATATGCTGCAATGCATATGTCCGTGTGTTTTTTGAGGAGGTTTAATAATTATGGCATATCTGGTGCTTAGTACCGGCGATGTGTTTGAGGGAAAGCGCGTTGGCGCAATAAACAGCGCTTGTGGTGAACTCGTTTTTACAACAGAGACAGAGTATATGAAAACTCTCTCTCGGGAAGAAAATGCAGGGAAAATAGTGGTGTCCGCATTTCCGCTTGTCGGAAACCATGGTGTAATAACAGATGAAGAAATAGCGGATAAAGCGCCGCTTGGATTTGTTGTGCGTGAGCTTTGCACTTGTCCGTCAAATTTCCGCTCCGAGGGATGTCTTAATGAATATTTAAAGGAAAAGGGTGTGTGCGGTATCTCGGGGGTTGATACGCGTGAGATTATCCGCATTATGCGTGAGGAAAAGGCGGTGAGTGCTCTGATTTGTGATGAAATTCCGCAAAAACTGCCGCCAAAACCAAAAAAACAGCTTCCGGCAAGATGGTGTAATGCTAACTTACTTTACACTAATAACGGTGCAGAAACCTCGCGTGATGCGTCAATAAAGAAGGTTCTCGTTATAGGCTCGGGACCTATTGTTATCGGGCAGGCTGCAGAGTTTGACTATGCGGGCGCTCAGGCGTGTCGCGTTCTCCGCGAAGAGGGTATAAACGTTGTGCTTGTAAACTCTAATCCTGCAACCATAATGACGGATAAAAATCTTGCAGACGAGATTTACCTTGAACCTCTCAATGCAGAAACTGTTGCACGCATAATTGAGAAAGAGCGTCCGGATGGGCTTCTTGCAGGTCTTGGTGGACAGACAGGACTTACAATCGCAATGCAGCTTGAAAGAAACGGAACTCTTGCAAAATATAACGTCCGCCTTCTCGGTACGGATGTCGATGCCATCGACAAAGCGGAAGACAGAGAGCTTTTCCGCGATACGATGAAAGAGATAGGCCAGCCTTGCGTTCCATCGGATGTTGCTGATAACGTTGACGGCGCGCTTGCCATTGCGGAAAGGATAGGCTACCCTGTAATTGTCCGTCCGGCATTTACTCTCGGCGGATCCGGTGGCGGAATTGCCGCAGATGAGGTAGAGCTTCGTATTATTGCAAAGAGCGGTCTTGATATGTCACCTATAACGCAGGTGCTTATCGAAAAGTGCATTGCGGGATGGAAAGAAATAGAGTTTGAAACAATGCGTGACAGAGCCGGAAATGCCATAATTGTCTGCTCAATGGAAAACTTTGACCCGGTGGGTATACATACGGGAGATTCCATTGTTGCAGCACCTGCACTCACTCTTTCAGATAAAGAATATCAGATGCTCCGTCAGGCATCGCTTGACATTATTTCAGCGATTGGAATTGTCGGTGGATGTAACTGTCAGTTTGCGCTCAATCCCGATAGCTTTGAGTATGCCGTAATAGAGGTGAATCCCCGCGTTTCGCGTTCATCCGCGCTTGCGTCAAAGGCAACTGGCTATCCCATTGCAAAGATAACAACAAAAATTGCTCTTGGTTATACTCTGGATGAAATCCGCAACGACATAACCGGCGTTACAAGCGCTCTTGCAGAACCCACGATAGATTATGTTGTCGTAAAGTTCCCGAAATGGGCGTTCGATAAGTTCACGGAATCCGAGCGCAAGCTCGGAACGCAGATGAAGGCAACCGGCGAGGTAATGTCAATCGGTCAGAGTTTTGAAGAAGCGATAATGAAGGCGGTTCGCGGTGCGGAAATATCATTTGATACGCTGAATGCTCCGTCTCTTGATAATCGTCCGGTACTTGAACGCCTTTCAGAGCAGAACGACAGGCGCATATTTACCGTGTTTGAGGCATTAAGCGCCGGTATTTCAATAGATGAAATATTTAATATAACTAAAATAGACCGATATTTCCTTGCAAAAATAAAGAATCTCGCCGATTTTGAAAAGAAAATTTCAAACGGACTTTCCGACAGCGATTATATGCAGGCAAAAAAGTTTGGTTATACCGATGCTGCAATAGCGCGAATCAGCGGTGCGAAAACACTTCCTGAGCACAGCTTCAGCTATAAGATGGTAGACACCTGTGCCGCGCGTTTTTTGGCTAAAACTCCGTATTTCTATTCAAGCAGCGATTTTGCGTGCGATTCCCGCCGCTTCCCGCGTAGCGGAAAGCCGGTTGTCATGGTTCTTGGCTCAGGACCTATCCGCATCGGGCAGGGAATTGAGTTTGACTACAGCTCCGTCCATTGCGTCTGGACTCTGCGTGAAATGGGCTATGATGTTGTAATAGTAAATAACAACCCCGAAACCGTCTCAACAGACTACGACACGGCAGACCGCCTTTATTTTGAACCGCTTACCCCCGAAGATGTAATGAATATCATTCGCGTTGAGAATCCGGTAGGCGTTGTTGTCGCATTCGGTGGTCAGACGGCGATAAAGCTTACGCAGTTCCTTGATAAAAACGGAATAAAAATTCTCGGAACATCAGCGGAGAGTATTGACGTTGCAGAAGACAGAAGTCGCTTTGACGAGCTTCTTGAAAGCTTCGGAATAAAGCGTCCCCGAGGTATGGGTGTAAATACCGTCAAAGAAGCGCTTACCGCAGCTGAAAGCTTCGGTTATCCGGTGCTGCTGCGTCCGTCATATGTTATCGGCGGGCAGAATATGACGATTTCAAGATCGCCTGAGCAGACGGAAAAGTATATGAAAACCATTCTCTCCGGCGGAATAGAAAACCCGGTACTTGTTGACAAGTATATGCCCGGTACGGAGCTTGAGGTAGACGTAATATCTGATGGACGTGATGTCCTTATCCCCGGTATTATGGAGCATATCGAGCGTGCCGGTGTACACAGCGGAGATTCAATTGCCGTTTATCCGCCGTACAACCTGAATGATAAGTTCCTGAAGAAGGTGTGCGACTGTTCAGAAAAGCTTGCCCTTGCAATGAAAACAAAAGGTCTTGTAAACATTCAGTATCTTATCTATGATAACGAGCTTCATGTAATCGAGGTGAATCCGCGTGCGTCAAGAACAGTTCCGTATATCAGTAAGGTCACTAATGTACCGATGGTAGACCTTGCATCAAAGGTAATGCTCGGCGCAAGCCTGCGCGAGCTGGGCTATGGTACGGGACTGTACCGCACCCCGCCGTACTATGCAGTAAAGGTTCCTGTGTTCTCTTTTGAAAAGTTAAATGACGTAAATTCAATCCTCGGTCCCGAAATGAAGTCT
>JAZQSB010000108.1:0-2727 GCA_045629885.1 Eubacteriales bacterium
GAATGTTGTCTTCCTAAGACCGCTTGGCCTCCGACTTCATCGCCATAAACTCGGCATTGCCGCCCAGCATAATATCCGTACCGCGTCCTGCCATATTGGTTGCGATAGTAACGGCACCAAGGCGTCCTGCCTGAGCAACGATTTCCGCTTCCCTGTCGTGGTGTTTTGCGTTGAGAACAACGTGTGCTATGCCACTTTTTTTGAGAAGCGAGGAAACAAGCTCACTCTTTTCGATTGATACGGTACCGACAAGCACGGGCTGGCCGCGCTCGGCGCACGCGCGAATCTGCGCGATAACAGCGCGGTATTTTCCGGCTTCTGTTTTGTAAACGACATCTGTCATATCATTTCGTATCATCGGCTTGTTAGTTGGGATTTCAATGACATCAAGGCTGTATATTGCTTCAAACTCATCAGCTTCGGTAAGCGCTGTGCCGGTCATACCGGAGAGCTTGTCATACATTCTGAAGTAGTTCTGGAATGTAATTGTGGCAAGTGTTTTGCTTTCGTTCTGAATATCAACGCGTTCCTTTGCCTCGATCGCCTGATGGAGACCCTCGGAGTAACGTCTGCCTATCATAAGGCGTCCTGTGAATTCGTCAACGATTATAATTTCGCCATCGCGGACAACATAGTCGATATCGCGCTGCATGACGCCACGGGCGCGGATAGCCTGATTGATGTGGTGAAAAAGCTCTGCATTTTCGGGGTCGGAAAGGTTTTCAAGGCTGAACGCTTCCTCTGCTTTTTTAATACCTGATGCAGTAAGTGTTGCACTTCTCGCCTTCTCGTCAACGATATAGTCGCCGTCGATATCGTCATTGTCTTCCTTTTCATCGACGGAGGCGATAACGATTTTACGCAGTGAAGCGGCAAACTTGTCTGCCTGCTGATAAATATATGTGGGCTTTTCGCCCTGACCGGAAATAATGAGCGGAGTACGTGCTTCGTCGATAAGGATAGAGTCAACCTCGTCGACGATTGCAAAGGCGTGTTCATCGCGACCCACCATCTGGTTTTTATAAAGCGCCATATTGTCGCGCAGATAGTCAAAGCCGAACTCGTTGTTCGTTCCGTAGGTGATGTCGGAAAAATGAGCTGCTCGGCGTTGCTCGTGCGTGAGACCGTGGACTATGATACCAACACTCATTCCGAGGAAGCGGAAAACACGTCCCATAAGCTCACCCTGGTATTTTGCAAGATAGTCATTGACCGTGACGATGTGAACCCCACGGCCGGTAAGGGCATTGAGGTAAGCCGGGAAGATGGCAACGAGAGTTTTGCCTTCACCGGTTTTCATCTCGGCAATGCGTCCCTGATGAAGAACGATACCGCCGATAAGCTGGACACGGAATGCAAAGAGACCCAGCACGCGCTTTGCCGCTTCGCGCACGGTAGCAAATGCCTCGGGAAGAAGAGCATCAAGCTCTTCGCCGTTTTCAAGGCGGGATTTAAATTCTGCTGTTTTTGCGGAAAGCTGGCTGTCAGAAAGCGCAGAGAACTCATCTGCGAGAGCTTCCGTTTTATCAACGAGCGGGAGAAGTTTTTTTATCTCGCGCTCACTTTTTGTTCCGAAAAGCTTTGAAATAACACCCATTTTATATACATTTCCTTTCGAGAAAAAATATTTTTCCATTCTATATTTTGATTACACAAACAGTATATCATATTTTAATATGAGAAGAAAGGTCTTTTGAACAAATTAATTTAAAATTTACATTAATAAATGAAGTTAAGAAAAATATTGAAAAATTGAAAAAAATTGTGTAAAATATAACAAAAAGAAAATGGATTCTTGGAGGTACTTATGAGTCTGGTAAAAGATATGTCGCTTGCGCCGTCCGGCGTGAAAAAAATTGAATGGGTAAAGTCATACATGCCGGTGCTTTCTGCAATAGGCGACCGTTTTGAAAAGGAGCGTCCGTTTGAAGGAAAAACAATAGCGATGTCTATTCACCTTGAAGCAAAGACTGCGTATCTTGCGCTTACGCTCGCCCGCGGAGGTGCAAGGGTATGTGCAACGGGATGCAATCCGCTTTCCACGCAGGATGATGTTGCCGCAGGTCTTGCTTCTTTAGGTGTTGAGACGTTTGCCGTTCACGGTGTTGATGAGAGGGAATATACCGAGCATCTTACAAAGACGCTTTCATGCGTACCCGATATTATAATTGATGACGGCGGCGATTTTGTGTCGATTCTCCACGAGAGAGCGCCCGAGCTTGCCAAAAACCTTATCGGAGGGTGCGAGGAAACAACAACGGGCGTTGCACGTCTTGCCGCACGAGACCGTGCAGGAAAGCTTAATTTCCCAATGTTTGCAGTAAACAATGCAAAATGTAAGCATCTTTTTGACAACCGTCACGGCACGGGACAGTCTGTGTGGGATGCAATAATGAACACCACAAACTGCTTTATAGCAGGCAAGCGCGTTGTTGTTGCAGGTTACGGCTATTGCGGGCGCGGAGTTGCGCTCCGTGCAAAGGGGCTTGGGGCTAACGTCATCATTTGTGAGGCAGACCCGTTCCGCGCGCTTGAGGCATATGCCGACGGATATCTTGTTATGAGCATGGATGAAGCGGCAGCTCTCGGCGATATTTTTGTTACAACAACAGGTTGCCGTGATATAATTTTGCGACGCCATTTTGAGAAGATGCACGATGGCGTGTTGCTTGCAAACGCAGGACACTTTGACTGTGAGATAAACAAGGATGATTTGAATGACCTTGC
>JAZQSB010000109.1:0-3049 GCA_045629885.1 Eubacteriales bacterium
AATGAAAAAAATGAGCAAAACCTTATTATCAATGGCGTTGGCGATTGCAATGGTGTTCTCGCTTATGCCGATGTCCTTCGCGGTGGAGAGCGAAACGGCATCGGAAAAATCGGGTGTTTATGTCGAGTACGACATAATGAGCCGTTATGTTGCCAGTACATCAATAGCAAACATTCTTACATTCGAAAAAACAAATGGTTTTTTGGGCTTCGAGGGCACTTCGGCAGCAACCGTGTGGTATCATAACAACAGTAAGTGCGTTCAACTCACTGCAGGGGATTGGTTAATCTTTAAAATTAATGTTCCGGTAGCAGGTAAGTATGATATCAAGATAAAAAACTATTTAGGTAAGTCCGGAGGCATCCTCAATGCATATATTTTTCCGGACACAGTGACGCCGGGTGTGGATGCAATTTCGGACAATAATTATATAGGAAGCGTCAATTGTAGCAGCTACAGCGGTGGTAATAACGGTGCGACATCGGGTACTCCGAACCCATTCGTTAAGGACGGAGTGAATGCAAGCTATACCTTCCCGACTCCGGGCGAGTATTATATGGGCTTTGATGTAACTCAGAATGGAAGTGGTACATCGGGCTTTATCGGCAATATTGTTCTTGACGGTGGAAGTGGTTATGCGCTTATCGGTGATATGACAATTGAACCGGAATCTGTAGGGGTAGGCGAGCATGCACAGGCAACTGCAACGGCATATAAGAGCAACGACGGAACTCAGGCAACACTTACATATGCATGCACAGATGCGGGTGTAACTGTAAACCCGTCAACAGGTGAGATATCCATAGCAAGTGACTGTGAACCGGGCAAGAAAACGATTACCGCAACAGCGGAAGGGGCTGTAAATAGCATCAGCCGCGAGCATGAAGTTACAGTAGCAAAATCGGGCATTACCGTTATGTACGACATAATGAGCCATAAAGCAAACGGAAGCGGTTCTTTATACCAACGTCTTAGCTACGAGACAACAAACGGCTTTTTCGCCTACGCAACTGCTTCTTCCACCAGTTTTGGGTATCACCAAAACACTACATGCATTCAGATCCCTGCGGGACATTGGATAATCTTTAAAATAAATGTTCCGGCAGCAGGCACATACGATGTCAAGATAAAAAACCATGTAGGTAATACCGGAGGAAAACTCAACGCATATATCTTCTCCGGTAATGCGAAACCAGATGCGGAAGCACTTTCGGACAGCAATTATATAGGATACGTTGATTGTAACAAGACTACCGGTACAGACGGAAAAAACAACCCGAACCCGTTTGTTAAAGACGGAGTAAATGCAAGTTACAACTTCCCAACGACGGGTGAGTATTACATCGGATTTAAGCCTGTTGACGATGGAAAAACAGGTTTTGTTGGTGATATAGTCCTTGACGGTGGTATCGGCAATTCACTTATGGGACTTAACGAAAAGGAAATCGCAATCGGAACGACCGATACCATAAAGGCATACTTAAGTTCAACAGCTGCAGAGATCGCAGGAAATGTAACATACGAATCCGACACTCCCTCTGTTGCAAATGTTGAAAGCGGTGTAATCAAGGCTGTGGGCTACGGCGATGCAAACATCACCGTTACATATTCCGGCGATGACGTCATATCCGGTATGAACAGCTTCACCACAAAGGTTTCCGTAAAGGATGCAAAGCTCCAGAACACCGTTCAGGTTTATATCGATGCGCTTGAGGGCGGTTCTGTAACGAAGAGCACCGACAACACAATAGCAAGTGTTACGGCAGGAACACTTGTAAAAGTAGAAGCTGTTGCAGACGAAGGTTATGCATTCAGCCACTGGAAGGATAGCGAAGGGAAGTGTGTAAGTGACTCATCACCATACAGCTTCCGTCCGTATGTAAATACATCCGTTATCGCAGTGTTTGACAAAACGACCGTTGAAGAAGGAGATACAAAAACAGTTTATTTCTATAATGGCAACGGAGAATACATAACCGAGAAAACAACAACCGAAAGCTCGATAGAAATGCCGGTTGATGCAACACTTATAGGATATATCTTCGATATGTGGACAGTTGACGGTGTAAACAAATTTGAAGGAAAAGACATTGTAAAAGCAATTACGCGTGCAGTTGCAAAATACAAAGACGACGGTAAGACATATACCGGACTTAAAATAAACAACGAAGACACAGTTGTTTACGATAAGGCAAAAACCTTCACCGACAACACAGCAACCCATTGGAAGCGAAACGGAAAAACGGTCGCTTACGGAAACGAGTATAAACATTATATGTGGGATGCCGCAACAATTGAGGCAGGTACAGGTACGGTTGAAGAACTCCCTGTAATTCTTCTTGATGAGCATTCTGTAGAAAATGATTTCTATATGATAGAATACGATTTGCCGGAAGGCTATACAAAGCTTGAAGCAGGCATTCTCTTCGGAGATGATACGCACAAGGCGGTCGACAGCTGTTATTACAAGGCAAAGTCAGCAAACAAGCCGGAGACGGCAAAACACGGTCAGTTCACAGCAACAAAGAGTGATGACACACAATTTGCACAGACCGTTGTCCGAGGATATCTCATCTACAACGACGGCACAACCAACCGCGTAATCTACGCTGAAGAATAAGTAAGATGCTTTCAACCTTGTTTTTTAAACAAACAAGGTTGAAATGCTTAAAACAGATAAACGATAGGAGAAAAAAGGAGGAAAGCACATGAAAAAACGAATAATTTCCGCAGTTCTTGCTTTGTGCTTGATAATGTCGCTTATTCCGACGGGAGTGCTCGCTACGGATAAATCGGGCATTACCATTGAGTATGACATAATGAGCCATAAAGGTGAAAGCGGCTCATTACGCGAAATTCTTACTTATGATACAACGAACGGATTTTTTACCTGGGCCGCAGCTTCTGCCAACGGTTTAGCCTATCATAACAACAGTCCGTGTATCGAGCTCAGTGCGGGGCATTGGATAATCTTTAAAATTAATGTTCCGGTAGCAGGTAAGTACGATATTAAGATAAAAAACCATGTCGGTAATACCGGAAAGTATCT
>JAZQSB010000110.1:0-7051 GCA_045629885.1 Eubacteriales bacterium
AACGTGACCCATAACAACAACAACCGGATCGCGTCCCTTGAGGTCTTCCTCGCGGTCCTCGCTCTCGTCGATAAGTCTGTCTTCTATCGTTACGATAACTTCTTTTTCAACCTTTGCACCCATTTCAAGCGCAACAATTGCAGCTGTATCGTAGTCGATAACATCAGAAAGCGATGCCATAACGCCAAGTTTTATAAGCTGCTTTACAACGTCTGCACCGGTTCTCTTCATACGCGAAGCAAGCTCACCTACCGAGATTTCGTCAGGAATCATAACGGTTACCTGAGGCTTTTTCTGAACCTGTGCCTCAAGCTTCTTCATCTTCTCCTGCTCTTCCTGGCGGCGCTTGTTTCCGAAGTTCTGACCTCTTCTGTCAGCATTCTTCTTGATTTTCTGCTTCTGTACGCCAATGTCACGCACCTTATCCGGAACAAGATTGTCTACGCGGTCATCGTATTTTGAAAGATCAACCGAGCCGCCGCGCGTGTCGATAACATGGGTCTTGACACCCTTTTTTGTTGCGTATTCAGGTGCAGCATCGGTCTTGTGCTCAGACGAAGCTTCTTCTTTTGCTTCACGAGCTTCCGGCTTTGCTTTTTCCTTCTTTGCCGACTCTTCCTTTTTCTCCTGCCTCGGAGCTTTTTCTGCCCTCTCGGTCTTCGTCTTTGGAGCTTCTTCCTTGTTCTCCACTGCAGGTTCTTCTTTCTTCTCACTGTAAACCTCAGACATAAGACTTTCAAAGCTCTCCACCTGATTCTTCAGTGTGAGGGCATCGAAAACTATGTTGAGTTCATCATCCGTAAGCGCCTGCATATTGGACTTAGGCGCTTCTGAATATTTTGTAAGTATTTCGGTGATTACTTTTGCCGTAACGTCAAAATCCTTTGCGACATCACGGACTCTGTATTTCTGTAAGTTGCTCATACAGCACTCCACCTCCGTTAATATTTCATATTCTGCGATTTGTGTTTTTCTTTTGCTTGCCGCTCTTTTTTCGTTTCGCTATCTTTTGTGCCCGTTCCGAAAGCTTTTCGGCACATTCAACGGTATCCGGCAGCTTTTCCGCAAGCTTTTTTGCAAGAGCCGCGGCAAAACCGATATCGCAAACCGCAACTGTTGCCGCAGGGCGTCTGCCAAGCGCATTTCCAAGCTCTTCTTTCGTTTCTGTAACCGATACAAACGCAACACCCGCGTTTTCCGTTACGAAGGAAAACGTCTCTCGCGTTCTGTCCGACGCATCGGATGCGCACAGCACAAGGCGCACCTTTCCTGCGGTGACTGCAGCACGGACCGCTTCATCTCCCACCGAAAGACATCCCGCTCGCTTTGCCAGCCCCAGAAGGCTGAGATAATTACTTTCCATTGTTTTCCTCCGCAAGCCTTTCTGCAAGTCCGTCATAGACCTCAGAGGAAACCGCGCACGAGAAAGCGCGCTCAAGCGCCTTTGCTTTTCTTGCCTTTTCAATACAGGCAGTGCTCTTGCAAACATATGCGCCTCTTCCTGGAAGCTTTCCGACAAAATCAAGCGAAATTTCGCCCTCCTTGGGCTTTACAACACGCACAAGTTCTGCTTTGGCTTTCATCTCGCGGCAGCCAACGCATTGACGCATCGGTACTTTTCTTTCTTTTATCATACCGCACTTACCGCCTTTTTATTTATAAAACAGCGCTTTTCGGCTTGATATCAATCTTGAATCCGGTAAGCTTCGCTGCAAGACGTGCGTTCTGTCCGTCCTTACCGATTGCAAGAGAAAGCTGTTCATCATCTACGACAACACGGCAGGAGCGTTCCTCTTCGTTTGTCTCTACCGATATTACATCAGCCGGAGCAAGTGCTGCGGCGACATATTCGCCCATATCCTCGGAGTATTTTACGATATCAATTTTCTCACCGCGAATTTCTTCAACAATAGCTGCAACGCGGTTTCCGCGCGGACCTACGCATGCGCCAATAGGATCAACGTTCTCATCGTTTGAACGTACGGAAATCTTTGCTCTTGAACCCGCTTCACGCGCGATGCTTACTATCTCAACGATACCGTCGTGAATTTCCGGAACCTCGATTTCAAACAAACCACGGACAAGACCGGGATGAGTTCTCGAAATGATAATCTGCGGACCGCGTTCGCTTCTCTTTACTTCAACAACATAAATCTTTATGCGGTCACCCTCGCTGACAACTTCGCCCGGGATGAGTTCTTTTGCGGAGATGTAAACCTCCGTCTTGTCGTTCTCTCCCGTTATCTCGATTGAAGCGCCGCCGCTGCGCGGGTCAGTACGGACAACAAGTGCTGTAAGAATTTCGTGTTCCTTTGAGGTGAATTCGCGGAACACAACGCCGCGCTCCGCTTCGCGGATACCCTGAATAATAACCTGTTTTGCCGTCTGTGCCGCAATTCTTCCGAATGCGCGCGTCTCAATTTCAATGCTTATAACATCGCCGATGCCGGCTTTCTTTGAAACCTTTTTCGCTTCGTCAAGGCTTATTTCCTCGCCGGGATTCTCCACTGCCTCAACAACTGTTTTCTTGACATACATACGGAATGTTTTCTTCTCACAATCCGGCTCGACAAAGACATTGTCGATAACTCCTGCATTGTCGCGCTTGTAAGCGGCAAGAAGTGCCTGGGCGACTCTTTCAAGCATATAATCCTGCGGAATGCCCTTTTCCTTTTCGAGCTGCTCTATCGCAGCAAAAAATTCTGTGTTCATTTTTTTGACCGTCCCCTTTATATTTATTTAGTTTATATTTATTAAAATTCAACGCGAAGGCGAACCGACGCGATTTCCTTCTTTGTAAATAAAATGTTTTCTCCGTCCAGCGTGAGCGTGACATCACCATCTGCATAGCCGGAAAGCGTTCCGGCAAACTCCTTCTTCCCTCCCTTTGGAGAAAAGGTTTTAAGCGTTACAGGGCTTCCCATATACGTTTCAAAATCGGATGGGCGGTAAAGACGCCTCTCAAGACCTGCGCTTGAAACCTCAAAAATATACGACTCAGCAATCGGGTCTTCCTCGTCAAGCACGGGGTCAAACGCGCGAGAAAAGCTTTCACAATCGGAAATTCCGACGCCGCCCTCCTTGTCGATAAACACGCGAAGATATCTTTCTCCGCCTTCCTTTACGAACTCTACATCCCATACGCTCAGCCCGAGCTTTTCTGCCACAGGAGCTGCAAGCTCCGCAATGATTTCAGTTATCTTTTTCAAAAAAACACCCCTTACAGTAGTGCGAGAGTGGACGACCGGCGCCCACTCTCGAATCCTAACATACTTACTATATGATGAGTATACCACATATATCCATAAAATGCAAGTTTTTTCTTGAAAAAAGTTTAGAAAAGTTTTGAAAAACTCAATTTCAACAAAAATGTTTTTGCTCCAACAAACAGACTTGCTTTGCTGTTAACTTTAACACAGAACTTTCGCGATACTTTGATAATGCACTTTCAGGTGAATATTAGCATCGCGGAAGTCTTTGTACGAACTTTACCTACAGTTTTGTCACGATTTTCACAAGGAGCGTATAACGTGAAGCCTCTTTTTTATGTAATTCTTCGATTTATTACCCAAGTGTGTGGCTTGCTTTTTCCATTCGAAGACTTTGGTTTTCTTGGACATATCCCCGGAAGGGGTCTACCCGCATATCTACCTCGAACAACTTTAGTGCCACACCAGGTACACATATATTCTATTCCTTTATATTCCACAAAAATCAGCCTCTATCACTCTTCATTGTTCGCACCATAACCACGATCACGCAATATTGCAGCAATCGCCACTTTTCGCATACCGGTTGCACTTTTCACAATCGATAAGAGGTGTTCGTCACTCTCTGATTCATACCTTTCTTTATACCTGTCAAATTCTCCTTGCATCTTTTCCGCTTGTTCATTAAAGTATCCGACAACGGATTTACAAATGTCTAAAAAACCCATTTTTATGCTCCTTTGATATTAGTTTGTATACGATGTATATACACGAGTAGGTGTAACATCGTATCTAACTCTTCGCTTGCAAGATGGACACATTTTTGTTCCTCCTCCACTAGAGTTAGTTGTTGTTCCGAGTAACTTCCCGCACCTGCAAACAATATCCTTTTTAGTTCCCATTCATTCCACCTCCCTATCAAAAAATTAACACAAGCGTCAAAATAGCAACCGCAATGACGAATACCCAAAGAATAATTTGTTTTTTATACTTACTGATAAATTCCGCAAGCTCATACAAATGAGAAAGATGCATCATAAGACCAATCCACATAATTATTTCATCTATAAAAGGAATCGGATCCGGCAAAACGGTATTTGCTAACAACAAAGCTAATTTCCCGACAATCGGACATACTGTATATATTAAAATAACCGCAACTGCAATAATAAGCACTTAACCACACCAAAAGAACAGCAATCACTTATGTAACAATCTGTTACATAAGTGATTATAACATTTTGTTACAATTAAGTCAATAGAAAATTTATAGGAGGCTAAAAATGCGAATGATTGGACTTCGTGAGATACGAAAGAAAAAGGGGTACTCTCAGCTTAAAGTTGCAATGGACCTTAGCATAACCAGAGAAGCGCTTTCTTACTACGAAAACGGGAAACGAAATCCCGACCTAGAAATGCTTATGGCTTTTTCAAAATATTTCGGAAAATCCATTGACTATCTTATAACAGGTGAAGAATTTTCGGTATAATCCATCACTTATCCAACGCACATTCATTTCATCTTTGTGGTTATACACCATTTGATAAACGGCGCAATGTATTACTTTATATTTAAAAAATATGAAAGCCGCCCCGAGGCAAGATATCTACTCACCTCGGGGCGGTTGTATAAGTGTTCTCAATTTCCGTTAAAGTTTATTTTACTGTCGTCTGTACGTACTGCCTTTTTATCGGATGCGGCAGCGATTGCACAGCAAACATACAGCTCGGTTACGACATTTCACGTGACAAAATAAATCGGTCGAAATCGCTTTCATATAATCTGTCCTGTACCACTCTATATTTTTCAAATTCGCTGAGAGCGTGCATGTGGGCAAGCTCTGCTGATACTTTTCCCGCATCTTGCAGAATTTCTCTGTCCCAAACCTTCAAAAACCCATTCAGGCGTTCTTCCCAGTCTGCCATAGTCATCGGTATATGCCTTTGCGCCTGCATTTCTGCCATATCCAGGTATGCCGATACAATCCTTTCAAGCTGGTCAAGCTCGTTTTCGGTGAGATAATTCTTGGCAACAATTACGTCGTATTTATGAATTTTGCTTTGTGGGGAACCGTGCCAACTTGTAAGTCCCATATTTGCTTTTTCTGCATCAGCTCTGTGATAGATAACCTCTGCCGCAGTTTGACCGTGTATACTGTAGTGTAATTTGTTTTGGACAGCAGCAAAGAATCTTTTTGTTGCACTTGCTGATGGGTCATAATCAAGTGCGGTAGCATAAATGTCAGTGATTTTTTGATAAAACTTACGCTCGGACAATCGAATTTCACGGATTTTTTCGAGTTGTTTTTCAAAGTATTCTTTGGCAAGAACAGAACCGCCGTTCTTAAGGCGTTCGTCGTCCATTACCCAGCCTTGAATAGTGTAATCCTTTACAATTGCGTTTGCCCATTTGCGAAACTGCACGGCTCTTTCGTTATTCACTTTAAAGCCTACTGCAATAATCATCTGCAAATTGTAGTGATTAACCTCTCGGCTCACCTCTCGTTCTCCCTCTTTTTGAACTATTCGGAATTTCCGAATAGTTGTCTTTTCCGACAGTTCGTTGTCAGAATATATTTTTTTTATATGTTCATTTATGGTAGGCAATCCGACATCGTATAATGCAGCCATCATTTTCTGTGTCAGCCATATGTTCTCATCCTCGTAACGCATTTCGATGCTTTTTTCATCATCGCCCGTTGAGGCGATAAAGGTAAGGTATTCAGCCGCAGACGAGCGAATTGTTATTTCCTGTTTTTTCTTCTTAGTCATTTAACATTTCCTCCAAATCTGCCAAGCCTTTTGTTATTTCCTTTTCTCAATTTCCGTTGAAGTTTATTTTGCTGCTGTCGGTGCGGACTGCCTTTTTATCGGACGCCGCAAATTCCTCAGCAAGTTCAATTGCCTTATCAAGCGGTGCATCCTCTGCAACGTACTTGTACTTTAAATTCTGCGTTGCACGGTCTATCTGCTCTATAATCTCCCACTTGCAGACAGAGCCTATCTGCGTGAGGTTATTGTCGCGGCAGAAGAGATTTATCGCATGGAGCGTTCTCTTATCCCATTCGTCATCCGCCTCACCGTAGAAGTAGCCAAGGCATTTAAGTCTTTCCTCAAGCGCACGGACATTATCAGTCTTTATCTTGCTTGCATCGGTGTTCTTCTTAAGCTCACGAAGATACGGAAGCTTATACGGCGTAAGCTTCATTGATACCTTGTAGTCCGGCGTGATACCTACACCGTCGTATGAGCCCCGCACCGGAAGCTTAAGCTCAAGACCCGTTATTACCGCTTCATCTCCGTCACTCGTTTTTATATGGCGCTGACCCAGACCCTTACCGTAAGTCTGATCGCCGACAATCACGGCATAGCCGAGGTCCTGCATGCTTCCCGCCATAATCTCCGCAGCGGATGCAGTCTGAGCGTTTACAAGAATAATAAACTTGTTAAACTCCCAGCCATAGCCTTCGGAATAAAACATATTCACACGGAAAGGCTTTGTCTGCCACGCCATAAGATACGGAACTTGCTTTTCAGGGATAACGTTATCCATAATATTGACAAGGCAGTTAAGCTCGCCGCCGGGATTGTTGCGTAAATCAAGAATAATTGTGTTTACACCTTTTTCCTCAAAATCATCATATGCTTCCATAAAGTCAATAAACGTGTTGATCCCGTGGAAATACGAAAGCTCAATATAGCCTATTTTATCACTTATGTATGCAGAGGTTACATCCGATGTTGCAACGGTTGCACGGCGCACGGAAAAATCAAGCTTTTCTTGACCGCGGAGAATTTTAAGCCTTACGTGTGTACCCTCTTTGCCGCGGATGAATGCTCCT
>JAZQSB010000111.1:0-4917 GCA_045629885.1 Eubacteriales bacterium
ATACTAAGAAGTGTGGCAAGTGCGGTAGCTCCGGGAATAACGGTCACCGCAGGAAAAAAGGTTGAAGTACCCAAGGTGGAAACGAGCGGACTTGATGAGCTGCTTGCAGGACTTGATGACGATATGGATATAACGATACAATAAGGAGTGTTATTACAATGGCAAGAGGCGGTTTCCCGGGCGGAGGATTTCCCGGCGGAATGAATATGAACAATATGATGAAGCAGGCTCAGAAAATGCAGCAGGATATGATGCGTATGCAGCAGGAGCTTGAAGAAAAAACGTATACTGCAAGCGCAGGCGGCGGGGCTGTTGAGGCAACCGTCAGCGGCAAAAACCGTGTTACAGCAATTAAAATTGCACCCGAGGCTGTTGATCCTGATGATGTTGAAATGCTTGAAGACCTCATTGTTGCTGCAATCGGTGAAGCAATGAATCAGGCAGAATCCGCCGCAGGTGCGGAAATGAAAAAGATTACCGGCGGAATGAATATTCCCGGAATGTTTTAACAGATAGATACGGAGGCAAAGCATGATGCGCTTTTTTACGGCACCGGTGGAAAATTTAATAGAGCAGTTTCAGAAACTGCCCGGTGTCGGAAGAAAGACGGCACAGCGGCTTGCGTTCTTTGTTCTTTCGCTTCCGGAGGCTGAGACAGAGGGCTTTGCCAACGCTATTCTCAATGCAAAGAAACTGGTGAAGTTTTGCAGTGAATGTCAGAACCTTACCGATACAGAGTTGTGCTCTATCTGCTTAGATAATGCGCGCGATAAGACAACTGTTTGCGTGGTAAGCGACCCGAAGGATGTTGCGGCGATTGAAAAAACGCGCGAATACAACGGGCTTTACCATGTGCTTCACGGGTGTATTTCTCCGATGAACGGAATCGGTCCTGATGATGTACGGATCAAAGAACTCCTTGCTCGAGTGGCAAAGGGCGAGATAAAGGAAGTTATTATGGCGACTAATCCGGATACTGAGGGTGAGGCGACAGCTATGTATATATCGCGCCTTTTAAAGCCATTTGGAATAAGCACAACTCGCTTAGCTTACGGCATCCCCGTTGGAGGGCATCTTGAATTTGCCGATGAAATGACGCTTACCCGCGCCATTGAAGGGCGCAGAATTATGGATTGATTTAATAATTTTGCATTTTGCATTTTGCATTATGCACTTTGCATTTAATATGCGGGCGTGGCGGAATGGCAGACGCGCTGGTCTTAGGAGCCAGTGTCTACGACGTGTGGGTTCAAGTCCCACCGCCCGCACCAATAAAGGACTGACATCAAAAAGATGTCAGTCCTTTATTGGCTAATCTGAATTTTACAACCCGTTTCTGTCGATTACAGGTTTTACAATAAAGCTTGTGTCAAGTGCGGAAACTGAGGTTGTAACCATTGCGGCCACCGTGTCGTTCGGTGCGGGATAGTCTATAGGAATCGCAACGTCAAACAGAATATTTTTAAATTCTCCGCTCGGAACAATTCGGAAATCGTGCATTGAGAATGAGCTGTCAAGCTTACGCAGAGCAGAATACACATCGTCGCGTATGCGGCAGACCTCTTCGTTTTCAACTTCAAGCGGATCCATATGTATAAGTATTTCTATTCCGAGTTTTTTCGACACTTCGCTTTCGATGTGGTCGATAACGCCGTGGCTGTCCATAATGTTTTCGCTTGACGAGACCTCGGCATGAAGCGATGCGAAGATTCGCCCCGGACCGTATTCGTGAACGATAAGGTCATGGATCCCGAGAATTTTGTTATGTGCAAGAATTTCATCGTGAATATTTTGAACAAGCTCCGGGTCCGGTGCTGTTCCGAGAAGCGGGGTAAGCGTGTCGCGGACGATACCGATTCCTGCCCACATAACAAGCAGGCTTACGAGAATGCCGATATATCCGTCAACAGGAAGCGTTGTGAATTTGGCGATGATTATAGAGATGAGTGTAACTCCGGTTGCGAGTGCGTCGGAAAGACTGTCGGCAGAAACTGCTTGCATTGCGGATGAGCTGATTTTTCTGCCGAGTGTTTTGTTGAAAACGCTCATCCATAGCTTTACGCACACGGAGATAGAAAGACCCAAAACGACAATGGGAGAAAATATTGCGCTTTCTCCGCTCATGATACGGCTTATAGATGTTTTTCCAAGCTCAAAGCCGACGAGCAAAACCAGAAACGCAATTACGAGAGCGCAGATATATTCAATTCTTCCGTGACCAAACGGGTGCTCACGGTCAGCCGGCTTTGAGGAAAGCTTGAATCCGACCAGCGTTACAACACTTGATGCGCTGTCGGATAAGTTGTTTGCGGCATCTGCCGTTATGGCGATACTGTGAGAAAGAATGCCAAGAATGAATTTAAGAACGGCAAGAAAAAGGTTACAGACAATTCCAACCGTGCTTGAAACCACGCCATAGCGCGTGCGTACGGCGGGATTTCCGGTGTTTTCTGCGTCTTTTATAAAAAGCCTTGTTATAAGTTTTGTCATCTTGAAAACCGTTCCTTTGATTATTTAATAAGCGCGCGTCTTATATGTGCGAACACGTCCTTGCGTAAAAGCTTTCCAGGCTTTGTTGTAAATTCATAGTCCGGGGATATCGTGCGCATAATGGTTGCGAAAAGCTCTCCTGTAACGGGAGATTTAAATGAAAGCTTGCCCTTGTTTGCGCGGTTGATTATGCCGAGCTCAGATGCAACGCAAAAAGCGATGAAATAAGGATGCGAAGCTGTAAGTCCGTAGCTTTCCGCGCACGCGTGGTCAAGACCTTCTGTAGAGTAATCTGAATCCACAAAACGCCGGTAAGCCTCCGTTACCTTTTCAGGCGGCGTTATCATCGTGATAAACTCGCCGAAGGTCAGTGTACGGGAGGGCTGCAATGTATTGTTTCGGTAGGCGACCGTGTATCCTGCATTTGCAAGTGCGGCGGCATCTTGGTCGTAGCAATCAACAAACGGTGAGAGCGCAAGAAGCTCAGATACGGTGACAACCTCATAACCGTAGCTTTTAAGAATTTTCAGCTGCTCCGGAAGCGCGGCTGCAACGGGGGTAAGGCGTGCCATGCTGTAGCCGTCCTTCTGGAAAATTATCTGACCGTTAAGAGAATCGGGGTTATCCTCAAGAGCACGGCGAAGCGGGGCGACCATTGCTTCAACATCGGATTCAAAATTACCGGTGGGAAGCCAGCCACCACCGTCAAAGCTTGCCGCCATATAGTTGTAACCGGCATAACGGTAAGCGTCATATGAGTTTTTACCATCCGGAATTTTGTCTACATAATGCGGTGGGCGTGAAAGGCTCATCTTATAACCATGGCGGTCAAGCAGGAGTTTATCAAGCTCCATAATATCTTCTATTACTTCGTGAACGTTGCCAAAATGTTCGCGCTCACCGTAAACCATTTTCATTTTACCGAACAGAATGTGGCGATAGCCGTGGTTTGATATCTCATGTCCTCCGGCAAGAATGCGTGAGATAAGCTCTGGCTTGTTTTTTGCACCTGCACGGTTATCCTGATTAATGTCCGGATAGTGGTCGAACTTAACGCCGCCCCATGTAAATGAACCGTGAGTTCCCGCTTCGTCCGGATAGTTGTGCTCGGTTGTGCCGATTACGTCAAATGTTCCGCGTGCGCCGAAGCTCTCAAGAGTTTCAAGAAGATGGACCGTAAGTCCGGAATCCGTAATTTTGGGATTTGTTTCTGCATCTGTCGGACCATCGTCAAACGTCATTGCAACAACACGGCGCAGATGCGGGGGATAAACCTTTTCGATTCTGCGTACAGGTGTGATATATTCACAGTCGCGGCTTTTTTGATACTCCTTTAAAACATGCTTTGCGCGTCTTGCAAGATCATATAAAATCATTGTCCTTCCTCCTTATATACCTCAATGTATTTTCCGGTTTGTTTTTTCTCAAAAGGATATTTTATTCCAAGATAGATAAGTGCAAAAAGAGTTTTGATGTATTTACCGTAGAGTCGCTCTACTCTGTAGCCGTATCTTTTGCAGCGAAGAACAACTCCGGGGCTTGCACAGCCGCCGTACACACGTCCGTTGCGGGAGAGAAGCGCTTCCTTAAGCTTTTCTTCAAAATCTGGCTCATTTATTGCAGATTCGGGAAGGTCACATTCCCAGTAGCTTGTGCCGACCTCACTAGGGCAATGAGCATCGCTTCCGGCAGAGAATGGAAGCTTGTGCTTTCTGCAAAGCTCAAGTGCGCGTTTGTTTGCCGAACACAGTCTTGAGTGAACAACGCGGGAATTAAAGACTTCTATTCCGTCAATCTGTTGGTAAAGTGCTTCGCTGTGCGGACGCGGTGGCGCAAATGGATGTGCATGAAACACAAGTGCGCCCTGTTCGTGTGCCGCGCGGCAGATGTCGCGCCAGTAAAAACGTCCGTATTCGTCGCGGGAGAGGTTTTCGTTTATGTGTTCTTTCATAAAGAAAACGAGAAGATGCCCGACGTCTGTTGAAAACTCACAGGCAGGAATTATATAAAAATTGTCGCGTTGTCTGTGATTGCGGAAAGCGTTGTGGTCAGATGTGGCAACGCCGGAAAGACCTGCGCGCCGTGCCGCTTCCACAAGCTCGTCGGAGGTCATTTGTGAATCGTAGGAAAGGTTTGTGTGAACGTGTAAATCAAATTTCATTGTATGTTACCTCACGATACTGTCTGTTTTCTTCAGTGCGCATTTAAGATATTTGACGGATGAGCGCATATCGCGGACATCAAGAACTCCGTCGGAAATGCGGGGGTTTAAAAGTTCCAAGATAAAAGCAACTGTAAATTTTATTTTGCTGCTGCTGCGCTTAAGGTATGCAGGAAATGCAAGCAAATCCTGAAGAAGAAAGCGCATTCTGTGTCCAACCTTATATTTAGGCTTAAAAGAAGTGAATGAGGGAGCATCCTCACCAC
>JAZQSB010000112.1:0-3499 GCA_045629885.1 Eubacteriales bacterium
ATTGATGCAATAGATAAAGAAAATAAACTAAATGAGGAGAAATAATTATGTTTGACAAGGCAACTCTTAAATTAAATGTAGACCCCCTTATCTTAAGCGCACTTTCCGAGGATATCACAAGCGAGGATGTTTCGACGAACAGTGTTATGCCTGTAAAAACTCAGGGAGAGGTAGATCTTATCTGTAAGCAGGACGGTGTTCTGTGCGGCATTCAGGTTTTTGAACGCGTATTTACGCTTATTGAGGAAGAAACGGAAGTTACTTTCTTTGCCGAGGACGGTGAGGAGATAAAGAGCGGTCAACTTATCGCAAAGGTTCGCGGCGATATCCGTGTACTTCTTTCCGGAGAGAGAACCGCGCTTAATTACCTTCAGCGTATGTGCGGTGTGGCAACGTATACCCGCCGTGTTGCAGAGCTTCTTAAGGGAACCAGGACAACGCTGCTTGATACGCGCAAAACCACGCCGAATAACCGCATTTTCGAGAAATATTCCGTAAGAGTAGGCGGCGGATGTAACCATAGATACAATCTTTCCGATGGCGTTCTCTTAAAGGATAACCATATTGGTGCCGCAGGTGGTGTTGCCGAGGCGATAAAGATGGCAAAGGAATATGCTCCGTTTGTCCGCAAAATCGAGGTTGAGGTAGAAAATCTTGATATGGTGAAAGAAGCGGTCGAAGCCGGCGCGGATATCATTATGCTCGATAATATGACGCATACCCAGATTAAAGAGGCAATGGATTATATTGCCGGCAGGGCAGAGGTTGAGGTTTCCGGCAACGTAACAAAGGAAAACATTGCTGCCCTTACGGACCTCGGCGTTGACTATATCTCCAGCGGCGCGCTTACACACTCCTCTCCGATTCTTGACCTGTCTCTCAAAAATCTCCATGCAATATAAGTGGAGGCGGATATGAAGGGTGAAGTCAGAAGAAGTGGAATTTTAGACCGCCTTTCTGGGACGGAAAAACCGGTTGCTGCAGGCGCTCTTGCTGAAGAATTCGGAGTAAGCCGCCAGATAATTGTAAAAGACATCGCGCGGCTTCGTGAGGAAGGAAAAGATATATCGGCGCTTTCTCGCGGATATATCCTGCAAAAGAAAAAGAGACCTTCGAAGGTGATAAAAACAATTCATTCCGATGAAGATGTTGAAAACGAGCTCAATCTTATTGTGGATAGCGGTGGATGTGTTGAGGATGTTTTTGTGTACCACAAATTCTACAACACTGTAAGAGCAGAAATGAACATACGGACAAGAGGCGATGTCCATAAATTTATAAAAGGCATAACTGAGGGGAAATCCAGCCTGCTCAAAAACATCACTGCGGGATATCACTATCATACCATCTCCGCAGATGATAATGAAACGCTTGAGCTTATTATGGAAAAGCTTTGGAAAGCAGGTTTTCTTGCTCCTCTTTGTGAGTTTGAGCCTGAAGAGATTAAAGTTGTGAGGTAAAGCAATGATAAATAAACTGTCAGTTTTGAAAATAAAGGGGGTCTTTGCGGAAAACACCCCGTTTCGTATGTTCTTGCTGTCCGTTCTTATTACTGGTATCTCTTACGGATTGTACAAGGGAATGCTTGATAACTTCCTTGCCGAGATCGTGCTTATGGGAGAAATCGACAGAGGTGTAACTGAATTTTTCCGTGAGCTTCCCGGAATTCTTCTTATATTTATTCTTGCGGCATTTTATATGCTGTCGGCGGAAACGATTTATAAGGCAGGTGCAGTAATTATGCTGGGCGGTATGGCAATGCACGCCGTTCTGCCGCCGACAAAGGTTTTTGCAATTCTTGCAATCTGCACATATTCTGTCGGTGAGCATATGCAGATAGGTATGAAAAGCACGCTTTCGCTTAAATATGCCGCACCGGGGTGCGGGGGTGCAGCACTCGGCGCGCAGACCTCGGTAAATCAGATAGGTACGCTTTTTGGATATCTTGTAATAATACCTGCGTTTCTCGTCTTTTCGGGAAAAGGGGCATATACGGCGTTCTTCTGGGTGGCTGCAGTTCTTGCGGCAGTGGGCGTTGCGTTTTCGCTCCGCATTTTCGGAAAGAGCGAAACAGATAAAAACAAGCGCCGCTTTTACTTCCATAAAAAATACACAAAATACTATATGCTTGAGATGTTTTACGGTGCGCGCAAGCAGGTTTTCCTTACCTTCGGACCGTATGTGCTTATTCTCCACTATGGTGCAAATGCCGCAACAATAAGCCTTCTCTTTGCCGTCTCGGCAATTGCGTGTTTCTTCGCATCTCCGGTTGTGGGGCGCATTATCGACAGAATAGGTTACAAGGCGGTCATGATTGCCGACACTCTCATTCTCGTTGCAGTCTGCTTTTTCTATGGCTTTGCACACAGAATTTTCCCAATCAACATTGCGTTTATAATATGCTGTATAAACTATATTCTTGATGCAATAATATCGCTTGCGTCAATGGCATCAAATCTTTATGTCAGAGATTTGTCGGACAGCGAGGAAGAGGTAAAAGCAACGATATCAACGGGCGTGTCGATAAACCACGTTATAACAATTTTCATCGCGCTTTTCGGCGGATGGATATGGCACACGCTGGGCATCGAGCTCTTGTTTATAATCTCTGCTATACTGGGACTTTGCAACAGCGCATACGCTGCAACTATTAAAACTAAAACAGCTGTAAAATAAAAAATCTTCCCATCAGCGGGCGGACCAATAAAACAGTATAGCAAACTGGGAAGCGCATGATCTGAATCATCGCTTCCCGGTTTTTTGTATTGGCAGGGTTTGGGGAAGGCACTCCTCAACAAGATTCCATGGGAGTGAAATTTGGTGCCATGGTAGAATCTTGCTCTATAACGGCTCTACAATCGATAGCTATCGCGGATCCCGTGTATGGTCCAAACTTTTGTTAAGTATTGACTTAATTAAAACGAAGTTTTATAATTAAGTAAGTACTAAATCAAAGGAGCAACAGCATGGAACTTGATCGTATGTTAAAAGCATTGGGCGAGCCTATGCGATTGAAAATCTATCAAGCTCTTTTGGAAAGAAAGCATTGTGTGCGCTCTCTTTCTAAAAAGTTTGGTATCTCAGAATCTGCAATTTCACAACACATGAAAGTGATGAAAGATGCCGGATTGGTCTATGGCGAGAAGTACGGTTATCATACCCACTATCTCCCCCAGCAGGGGGCCGTGGATTACCTTGCCGAACAGTTTGAATTGATGCGAACTGCATCCCTCACCGTAGACCGTGATATGACGGTCTGCCAATGCGAATACAGGAAGGAGGGTGAGTCCAAATGAGTATCCTGATTGATTTGTTCCTTACTTTTGCCAAAATTGGCTTTTTTACCTTTGGCGGCGGGTACGCCATGATTTCCATGATAGAAAATAACTGTGTGGAAAGAAAACAATGGATCACCCACGATGAAATGATGAATGTGACGGTCATTGCAGAATCTACTCCCGGCCCCATTGCCATCAACTGTGCAACCTTTACCGGATAT